>JAFRMZ010000287.1 GCA_017430465.1 Oscillospiraceae bacterium | reverse complement strand
TTCCTGAACAAATACAATCTTCAGAATGATTTCAAACTCAATATTGAAGCCAATCATGCAACACTTGCACAGCACACATTCCAGCATGAACTTCGTGTTGCAAGAGTGAACGGCATGTTCGGTTCTATTGATGCCAATCAGGGGGATACACTGCTTGGCTGGGATACTGACCAGTTCCCGACTAATATCTATGATGCGGCTCTCTGCATGTATGAAGTGCTCAAGGCAGGCGGATTCACAAACGGCGGTCTGAATTTCGATTCCAAGGCAAGACGTGGTTCTTTCACTCCGGAAGATATTTTCTATTCTTATATCGCTGGTATGGATACCTTTGCACTCGGTCTGAGAATCGCTGACAAGCTGATTTCTGACGGCCGAATTGATAATTTCGTTGCTGACAGATATGCAAGCTGGAATTCCGGCATCGGTGCGGACATTATCAGCGGAAAGGCTACTCTCGAAGACCTTGAAAAATACGCTCTCGAAAAAGGCGAAGTGACATCTTCTCTCACAAGCGGAAGTCAGGAAAAACTTGAAAGCATCTTGAATAACATCATGTTCAATCTTTAATTGATAATAATCATAAGAAAAACGCTCTCCGTTAAGGGGAGCGTTTTTGATTTTTTCATATCAGAAATCAGATACAAGACTGACAGCAAATGTCATATTGTTGTCATTCTGTATCATATTGCGGAGCAGAGCTGTTATCTGTAGAAAGAGTTCTGTTTCGTTCTGACCGCTGAAATATAGAATCAGATTATCATCCAAATCGGCTTCATTGTCGGATGCTTCAAATTCCAGTTCAGGAATTTGCTGAATCAGATAATCTTCAATTTCTGATGGGAGATGCAGAAGTTTTTCAACATTCAGAAATTCATGATTTTTTTGCTGAAACTGTATTTTAATCATGATTCTGCCTCTTGAGATTGTCTCTCAGCCGTTGCTTGATGCCCTTGATAATCTGTTCACGAGCCTGAACAGCAGTTTCCTTATCGACAGGCTTGACATCTTCCAGCGGATAGGGAATGCCTAATTCATGATATTTTGTCTTTCCCATATCGTGATAGGGGAGAACATCAAGGGCTTTGAGCGTTTTCAGACCGCCGATAAAATAACCCAGTCGGTTTTGTTCGTCTGCGCTGTCCGTCCATTCCGGAACAATAACATGACGAATCCAGACGGGAATATTTTTTTGACTTAAATATTCCGCAAACGCTAAGATATTCTTGTTTGACTGGCCTGTTAATTCCTGATGCTTTTCGTTGTCGATATGCTTAATATCCAGCATCACCAAATCTGTAGCAGATAAAAGTTTATCATACTTTTCGGGACAGACCGGATTGAAGCAGATTCCGGATGTGTCCAGACAAGTATGAATTTTTTTCTGTTTGGCAAGGGTGAAAAGTTCTGTCAGAAAGTCAAGCTGAAGCATAGGTTCACCGCCGGTTGCAGTGATTCCGCCGTTCCGGTAGAAAGCCTTGTTATGTTCGTAAGCCTGAATGAGTTCTTCGGCAGACATGCGTGTACCTGTTCCGGCTTCCCAAGTATCAGGATTGTGACAGTATAAACAGCGCATCGGGCATCCGGAGAAGAATATCACAAACCGGACACCGGGGCCGTCCACTGTTCCGAATGAATCTGTTGAATGAATATAGCCCTGCATGAAAATCCCTTCTTTCGTGATAATTGATAAAATGCAGAACAGCCCGACTGTAAAAGTCGGGCATTTCTGTATCATTAAGGTGGTATATGTGATAGTGTTCACTTTCTCAGATTTTGTCGTGGAAAGTTCTGGAGATAACATCATCCTGCTGTTCTTTTGTCAGCTTGATAAAGTTTACTGCATAACCGGAAACACGGATAGTAAGCTGAGGATATTTTTCCGGATGAGCCTGTGCATCCAGAAGCGTTTCTCTTGTAAATACGTTGACATTCAGGTGATGACCGCCTTTCTGCACATAGCCGTCAAGCAATTCTACCAGATTATCAACCTGCTGTTCGTTCTGAATTTCTGCCATGATAAATTCCTCCTTGATAGATTATAAATTTCAGAATTCCCCGTTGTCAGTTTCTTCAGATTCTTCATCTTTCTGAAAATCAGGGTCTTCGTCATCAAAATTGATAACAGCACATGCACCAAGTTTCGGATTGCATTCTGTACTGTTAACAGTCTGGACTTTGGTCTGTTCGCCGATGTCCAGATTGATATGCTGGCTTCCGGATGCGGCAAGCGCATCCAGAAGGGCAACGAGTTCATCTGCCTGCTGATTCAGGTCAGAATCATTCGGATTAGTTGTTTTCATCGGATTCTTCATTGATGGCCTCCTGAGCGAGACGGTCAATATCGAGGTCACCTGCAAAAATTCGGGTATTCTTTCCAAGCGCATCCGGAATGATAGAGAACGTATTGGAGATACCGTCCTGTGCATGGCGGAATGGAAGCTTTGCATCAGTGCTCAGGGAAGCAACTGCACCGTGAGTATCTCTGCCGTGCATGGGATTTGCACCCGGAGCAAGCGGAACGCCCTGTTTTCTGCCGTCAGGAGTATTACCGGTCTTCTTGCCGTAGACAACGTTGGAAGTGATTGTCAGAATAGACATTGTCGGGACACCGTCTCTGTAAGTGTGGTGCTTTCTGATTTTGTCCATAAAGGTTCTTACAATATTCACAGCAAGCTGGTCTACTCTGTCATCATCGTTTCCGTATTTCGGGAAATCACCTTCAATTTCGTAGTCAACAACGACATTTTTGGTCACGCTGATAACATTGCCGGCCTTGTCCTTGACTTCAATATCTTTGCGGATAGGCTTTACTTTCGCATACTTGATAGCACTCAGAGAGTCAGCCACAACGGACAGGCCTGCAATACCAGTAGCAAAATATCTCTTGACATCACGGTCATGCAGAGCCATCTGCACTCTTTCATAGCTGTACTTGTCATGCATAAAATGAATTACATTCAGGGTATTGACATACAGACCTGCAAGCCATTCCATCATGTCATCATATTTCTGCATCACATCATCAAAGTCCAGAACATCACCTTCGACAGGTCTGTACTTAGGGCCGACCTGAACGCCCAGACGTTCATCCACACCGCCGTTGATAGCATAAAGCAGACATTTTGCAAGGTTGGCTCTTGCGCCGAAGAACTGCATTTCCTTGCCCACTCTCATAGAGGATACACAGCAGGCAATTGCATAGTCATCGCCATGAATTACTCTCATCATATCATCATTTTCATACTGGATAGAGCTGGACTTGATAGACATCTTGGCGCAGAATCTCTTGAAATTAATCGGCAGTTTGGTAGACCACAGAATTGTCATATTCGGTTCGGGAGCAGTGCCCAAATTGTTGAGTGTATTCAGATAACGGAAAGAATTCTTAGTCACCATGTGCTGGCCGTCTACAGAAACACCGCCGATAGATTCTGTTACCCATGTCGGGTCACCAGAGAACAGGGAATTGTATTCCGGAGTTCTTGCAAATTTTACCAGACGAAGCTTCATGATGAAATGGTCAATCAGTTCCTGAGCTTCAGATTCTGTAATCAGTCCTTTTTCAAGGTCACGCTGAATATAAATATCCAAGAAAGTGGAAGTACGGCCGATAGACATTGCTGCACCGTTCTGTTCCTTGACAGCAGCCAGATAGCCGAAATACAGCCACTGAACAGCTTCTTGTGCGTTCTTTGCCGGACGGGAAATATCAAAGCCGTAGATTTCGCCAAGTTTCTTGAGGTCTTTCAGAGCATTAATCTGTTCGGAAAGTTCCTCACGCAGACGGATGTTTTTAGAAGTCATACGGACAAAATGAGTTGCTTTCTGATGTTCTTTGTCTTCAATCAGCATATCAATGCCATACAGGGCGACACGTCTGTAGTCGCCGATGATACGGCCTCTGCCGTAAGCATCCGGCAGACCGGTCAGAATAGCAGCATGTCTTGCAAGCTTCATTTCAGGAGTATAGGCATCAAAAACGCCTTGATTGTGAGTTTTTCTGTATTTGGTGAAAATTTCAACAACTTCGGGGTCTACTTCGTAGCCATATTCCTTGCAGGCCTGCTGTGCCATACGGATACCGCCGAACGGCTGGAGAGAACGCTTGAAAGGCTTGTCTGTCTGGAAACCTACAATCTTTTCCAAATCTTTATTCAGATAGCCTGGGCCGTGTGATGTGATGGTAGAGATAATCTTGGTATCCATATCCAGCACACCGCCGGCTTCACGTTCCTGACGGGACAAATCCATGACTTGCTCCCAAAGCTTGGTAGTTGCTTCAGTAGGTCCTTCCAGAAAGCTTTCATCTCCATCATAAGGAGTATAATTCTTGTGGATAAAATCACGGACATTGACCGAAGTATTGCTCCATCTTCCGGGCTCGAATCCTTCCCATTCAGGTGCAAAGTTTTTGAACATAAATGACATCTTCCTTTCCAGTATGAATGTTTTAGGGTACATTCTTTCTTTACTCTATAATCATACTACTTTTTCAGAACTTTGTCAAGGTTTTGTCAATCACGAGTATGATATTTTTTTAACATTCGTTGAAATATCATAGAAAATAATGCTTTTTTGTGGATTTTTTGTATCATGGTCATTCGGAATTCTGTTTGACAGGGTAACTGTTCAGATTTATTATACAGAATTTTCCTGAATAAATCAATCTTTTTTGTTTTCAAAACTGTGAACAGATAATTTTTATATTTTTTTACAGAATTTTCTGCTAAATCTGTAGTTTTATGCATATACTCTAAAGAATTCTCGATTTTGTTCAGAGAAAACAGAAATGGGAGTGAAGATTATGTACACAAGCGACAGAGCCGTTATGCTGGGCACGTATATTCTGGAAAATCAGGCAACCGTGCGTGCAGCGGCAAAGAAATACGGTATTTCCAAAAGCACTGTCCATAAAGATGTCAGTGAACGGCTGCCATACATACAGCCGGAACTTGCCGGTCAGGTTCATGCCGTACTTCTCAAAAACAAGCAGGAAAGGCATATCCGTGGCGGTATGGCCACAAAGAAAAAATATGCCCAGCTTCGGCAGGTACTTCACAAATCAGAAGAAACATAATTAAGATTGTCAGAAAGAGTGCGGTTTACTGCACTCTTTCTGATTTTTTTATTCAGCATCTTGCAAATCACTTGATTTTGTAGTATAATAAAAATATCAGTATCGGGAAGGGGATTTATTTTATGACAGCACGGGAAGTTCTGAAACAGCATTTCGGATATGACAGCTTCCGTAACGGACAGGCTGAATTGATTTCACATATTATACAGGGACAGGATGTATTCGGCATTATGCCGACAGGCGCAGGAAAATCTGTCTGCTATCAAGTGCCGGCTCTGATGATGAACGGCATGACAATTGTAATTTCTCCGCTGATTTCGCTGATGCAGAATCAGGTAAGTGCTTTGCAGGCAAATGGGATTCCGGCTGTCTGCCTGAACAGTATGCTGGATGAAAATTCATATAAAACTGTTCTGCGCCGTATCTACAGAGGGGAAATCAAAATACTCTATACTGCTCCGGAAAGGCTTACCACTCCCAGCTTTCAGAGAATCGCCGTAGAACTGCCGGTTTCTATGATAACTGTAGACGAAGTGCATTGTGTTTCCCAGTGGGGACAGGATTTCCGGCCAAGTTACCTGAATATTCTGCCGTTTGTAAAATTGTTTCCGAAAAGACCTGTTCTGAGCGTGTT
>JAFRMZ010000286.1 GCA_017430465.1 Oscillospiraceae bacterium | reverse complement strand
CGGAAGCGAATCACTAAAATTTTTATGATTCATATTTCCAATCCAGTCGAACAACATAATGCAGATTCCATCTATCCTGTACATTATAATGAGTTATATAAGCAAATGGAAAAGCAAATGCAAGAACCTCGGATTAGTTTCCGAGGAATGGACAACGTATTTTATGTGATAACTGTAAGCTCAGTTATATGGATAGAATCCACGCCGGAACATCATTGTCTGATTCATCTGCGTGATAAGACGCTGAAAGCAAAAATAATGCTTTCCAAAATTGAAAAACACACAGAGGGATTTCTGATTCGTGTACATTCCGGATACCTTATCAATCCGAATGATGTGGTATCTGTCTGGCGGTTCAAAGTTTCCTTGTCAGATGGAGCAGTCATTCCGATACCAGAAAAGAAATATACTGCCATAAAGAAAAAACTGCTTGACTATCAGACTGATTTATAAATAAAAATCCGGAATGGCTTAATTCCGGATTTTTTTGTTATTCTTGTGATTTCAAATTTCCAATGACAACTAACCTTTGAGAACCATCATCTGTACAGGTGACAAGCGTGATACGGCAGTCGCCAAAATCGTCAAGAATCCATACTTCGTCAGGATTGACAATCAGGCTGTTGCTGACTTCATAGACAGCATAAGTCTTATCTGGGCGATAAAGCAGGATTTTCATGCCATTCTGTACATTTTTCAGGTTATTAAAGTATTCTTTGTAAATGGTGCTGCTGTGTGCAGCAATGCAGAAATTTCCTTTTCCGACTTCTCCAGTATTATGGAAATGCCCCGCAGCAACGGAAAGTACAGTATTCTCTGTACCTTCCAATACTGGTGCTTTGATGTGAATTTCGGGAATTTCAATCACAATATTTTCGTTCATGAGTTTTTGTCTGTGCAAATCACGTGAAATTTTCCGATATGCCATAACAGACAGCATACTAATGCCGATTATCATTGTCAAAATGCCTATGACAAAGAGAAATTTCTGTTTTTTCATGAGTTTCTGCTTCAATTAGTCGTTTTCTCTTTTTTTGCTGAAAATACCTGATTTCAGAACTGTGAACAGTCCGGCAAGTGTTAGGAATGCAGAGGCGGAAGCCTTAGCAACAGTATCAGGGGCATTATTTCCGGTCTGCGGAAGACTGACAGCCTCACCCTTGCTGTTTGTGCCTTCACCAGATACAGCATCTACGGTATAAGTATCCATCACAGAACCGTCTTTATCGGTCAGTTCAATGGAAACAGAGCCATCTTTATTGATTTTGGCATCTGCCCTGGAAGGAACTGTACCATTTTTCTTTTCATAGTCCTTTTTCGCCATATCACAGAGTTTGTCCAGAGAATAGGCATTTTCAGGCAGTTCAGGAACAAAGGCTTCTTTGATGTCTACGGGATTTCCTTCAATGTCTGTCCCCTCAGCAGTTTCCATGCTGACAGTATAATTGTCGATAACAGCATCATTTTCGCCCATCAGGAGAATAGAAAGTGTGCCATTCGGATTGACATGAGCATCAACAGACTGCACTTCCACAGGAGCGTGTGCTTCTGCCATATCAAGAAGGGTTTCAATTGTATAGCATTCTACAGTTTCAGTGCTGTCATTCAGATTTGTCATAAGCACTACAGAATAATCGGCGGTGTCCATCATCTTGACAGTACCGTCTTCCTGCGGATAAAGTTCACAAACTGTCATATTGTCTCCAATTGTAAGCAAGATACCAGATACTGTCATTGTATAGGTGAAGTCAATCGGTTCTGTTCCGTCTATCGGGATAATCTGACCGCCCTGATTACCATTGAAAACGAAATATTTGCTTTCATCTTCGGCAAAGAAGAACCATGTACCAGCCTTAAAGGGGTTTTCCATCGGAGCGAGTACGGAGGTCAAATCGACTTCTTCGCCGTCCTGATTTGTGCCGATTCCGGTCATAGCATCTACGGTATAGCTTTCTGTTTCGGTCATTTGCAGAGTAATTGAGCCGTCGCCATTGATAGTCACTTCCACATTTTCCGGACGAGTGCCATTTTGAGCCTCATAGAAGTCCAAAGCCATTTCTTTCAGTTCGTTATTGTTGTAGAAACGGAATGTATCTGCTGTGCCAATAGGAACAACTGTTACCATTTGCAGGTCTTCTCCCTCTGGTGTTTCCTTGGTGAGAACCATGTAAAAGCCTTCATAAAGAGCATAATCTGCGAAAACAACGTCTTTTCCGTCAATTGTGAATTTCAGGTCAGTGTTACTGAGTTCGTAGCTAAAGGGAACTTCTGTTCCGTCTGTCTGCTTGACAGCTTTTCCGGAATTGAAATCCGCATAATAGATTTCGCCCTCACTGGTATCATTGATATAGAAAATATTATTCAGGTCAAAATCTTCAAATGTGATAGGGAAAAGATTCTTCTCGAATGCGTCACCGCCTACGGAAGAAAGAATTTCGCCTGTGAAGAGATTGAACGTGAAATTACCGAAATAATTAGCTGTTCCGTTGTAATAAGACAGACAAGAAACCGTTGCAATGCCGTTATTCATGGAAATTTCTGTCTTATAATCTTCCCATCCGTACAAATCAACGATAACTTCTTTTATTCTCTTATCAATCTGGTCAAGAGTATAGAAAGGGTAGTCGTTCAGTGTACCTTCATTGTAATAATTGAGTGTAATGGATTTATCATCCGTTTTCATGCGGAATGTTGCTTCATTCACCTGTTCAAGCGGAATCTGCTTGTCTCCAAGGATGAGAATACCATTCTCCAAAGTATAGGGGCTTTCTGTAACTGAACCGTCTTTGAAGTATGTCATGCTCATTTTTCCATCTGCAAAGCAAACCAGACCGTCATTGAACATATAAACGCCGTCGCTGATGCTTTCCGTCGGAGTTGCCTCACTTTCCAGAGTGGAAATATTATAGGCTCTGTCCATTGCAGCAAACGTATAAGAAGTGAAATCTGTTACATCATATTCAAACGTAAATACGCCGTTTTCGTCAGGTTCTGCGACAATCATGTCGGTGAAATCAACATAAGCAATGTCTGTATCTGTCAATGTTCCGGTGATATATTTTCCAACAGGCGGCAATGCAGAAGCATCATAAGCATGGGCTACCATAGTTCCGTTATAGCTTGTCAGATATTCTTTTGCGTAATATCCTGCTAAAATCAGCGAATCAAAGCCGTTTTCGTCTTCTGTGCCTTTGAATCCAGAAATATAAATGCCGTCCAAATTGGTATCAGTAGCAGTTACTTTCAGAATCTGTCTGCCGTCCTGCTCAATCAGTTCAGAAGTCAGTTCAGGAGCTTTTGTATCCACAATGAACTGCACTTCTTGAACTTGCGGATTTTCGATAGAAGACGGATAATTGATATAACCGCTATTTTTTGCAGTATAAACGCCATCTTCCAGACCATTCAACGCATCAGAGGCTTCTGCAAAGAAGGTAGCTTTTACAAAATTAAATGAAGCATCATCACCAGCCACAACCAGTTCACCATCAGCATTATAGATACCTAATCCGTTATAGTTTGCATATCTTCTAATCTGCGTTTCTAAGCCGATATTATCTGCCAGACCGTCACCATTCGGGGAAATATAGTAAGTATCTGTTTTCAGTGCATCCAGAGCGACTTTCTGTTCGTCTGTTGCATACTGCTGAATTAAATCATATATATAATAGTTATAGCTATCCAGTTCTTCCTGAGGAATCACTGGAAGAATGTCTTTTATCAGATTAGATAACTGTGCCAGAGAATAGCCATTCATGAAAGGCTGACCTGCGCCGGCTGTTGCAATGACAACTTCTTCATCACCAAAAATAGGAACTTTAGCCCAGTCACCGTGGAAACCTAACAGCGGTACAGAAATATCACAGCAATTTTCCGCACCTTCTAACAGCAGATAGCCCTCTACAAAGAAGCCGTTCTTGAAAATTTCCTGTATCGCTGCTGTCTGGTTCGCATCCAGAGCAACGGAAACAGTTTCTGTCCGGCTTTCTCCTGCACCGATATGCAGAAGCGAACTCAAATCATAAGAACAGTTTAAAGCCTGCTGACCATTAATAATATCTGTCTGATATGCTTCACTGAATTTCGTGCTGTCTGTTGTCAGAACCAGCCGTGCAGAGCTGAAATCAACATCTTCTTCACTGATATTCGTCAGATTCAGGTCAAAACTGAACTCATCACCAATGTTATCATAGAGCTGAATCTTGGATTCTCCCTCATTTCCAGTCAAAAGAACCTTATCTGCAAGGACATTATTCAGGGAAATCATGCCTGCACCCTGTCTTCTGGGGGTGACAAACATACCATCTTCTTCATAAGGAAATGCAGAAGTCATTAAGAGATTTCTCATATATCTGAGCTTTTCTGTGCCTTCCAGTTCAATTCCCTTTTTCGTCAGGTATTCATTCAGAACCGCTGCACAGCCGGCAACATAAGGAGATGCCATAGAAGTACCGTCCAGAGGCGTTACACCTCCGCTGTAATTGGCAGATTCCACATGACCGCCAATGCCCATAATATCAGGACGCAGTTCAAGAGTCTGCGGAACTCCCCAGCTTGTAAAGTCACTGACAGCCGTTGCAATATCCACATCAATTGTTTCGTCCGTGAAAGTCAGGACTTTGTTTTCTGCCTGAATCATTTTCTGCATATCTTCATAGCTGATAATACCGGACGGCAGGTCGTTGTCTACAATTCCGCTCTCGAAAGTCTCATCTTCCCTCACACCAGAGATAATGCCGACAGCTCCGGCTTCCTGTGCCAATGTTGCCTTATCCTGCAAATACATGCTGCTTCCCTGACGGCTTACCAGAACAATTTTGCCTGCCACATCCTGCTGTGCGATTTCTTCCTGAGTGCCTGAGCCGCAGTAAACATATTCATATTCACCGGAAAGTGCATCACACAGAAAATGTTCACTGCCGTCATCTGTCGTGCGGTAGGTTTCCAGATACATCACCAAATCATCGCCGACTTGGAATGTTTTATTATGCTGTGTATAAGTATTACCAGCAGAAGCAACCGTCAGAACGCCGGAGTCAGCATAAATATTCATCTGAGCAGTATCAGGATTATCTGGTGTAAGAATTTCCCCTGTACTTTCGCCGTTATCTGCGTTACCGGCAGCCAGACAGATTGTAATTCCGGCATCAGCAGCAGCGGCATAGGCATCCTTCAGCGGATTTTCGCCAAGTTCTTCACCCGGAAGTCCAAAACTCATGTTAATCACATCAGCATGCAGCTTGACAGCATCTTCCAGTGCTGCAATGACATAAGAATCATAGAACAAGCCCTCACTGTCGCCTGCCGCCATAAAGACAATCTGTGCATCTTTTGCAATACCGGAATAGGTATTGCCGTTTTCATCTGTAAACGCATTTCCGGCGGCAATTCCGGAAACATGAGTACCATGATAAGCTCCTGGATAAGCGTCACTCATGCCAACTCCTGCATAAGGGTCAATATCAACATAGTCTATTACATATGGCAGTTTATTGCTTCGATAAGCCATTGACGGGTCAATATCTACGTTAAAGCCGATAGCAGAAGCAATTTCTGCAATGTCTTCTTCCGTGAGTTTTACTTCAACAGAATCATCCAT
>JAFRMZ010000285.1 GCA_017430465.1 Oscillospiraceae bacterium | reverse complement strand
CTGTGCGAAATTCCAGATACTGTGAATTGCACACGACCCCCAAAGAGAATTTGTCCGGAGGGTATAAAGCGAAATCATCACAGCATAGAGAATCAGGTTTACCAGTGCCAGAAGGGAAAAACCTGCATTTGCGCCGTGCATCAGTCCGAAGAACAGCGCATTGATGCCCACAGCAAGCCAGACATTGTGATGTCTCATGATTGTTGTCATCAGATAGCCTCTGCACATGACCTCCTCGCTCATGCCCTGAATGCCATATCCGAGCAGAATCACAAAAAGCATTGGTGTTACTGCATCCGTACTGTTTTCAAACTGCAAGCCTCCGCAGATGTAGGAAAGGCCTACCACGCAGGAGAACAATGCAAAACCGATTCCCAATCCGGCAAGGTACTGAATGCCGGCTTTTTTCTTGAAAAATCCCATTGTTCTGAATTTTCTGCCTTCTATGGCACGGCAGAAAATCAAAACAACCAGAGTTCCCAGACCTGTTGCCAGAAGCATAATATATGTTAACTGAGGGTCTTCCAGCAGAGTATTTAATTTTTCAGTTATCTGTTCTGTAGTGAGTGTTCCGTTTACAGAGGCCTGTTCTTTTGCCCAGTCCATAAGAACGGGCATTACACCGGCCATCATGCCGAATCCTTCTGCCATTTCCAGTACAAAGAACACTCCGATAAAAATCAATGCTTTCAGAAAAATATTTTTAGGAGTCCGGAAAGTTTCTTCTTCACGGACAGTCTGCATCAATGGATAATTCTGATAAATTTTCATAGATATTAAAAATTCCTCCGTTTTTATGCAAATACAAATTCCAGTCCAAGATAGACCGCCGTTGCCAGCCCGATATATATGCCCAGACAGCCGAGCACATTCCAGAAATTCGTACCTCCTTCGGCAGAAAGCAGAGCTTTTTTAAGAGATGGTGTAGGTGCAGTCTGTCTGATTTTCCTTACGGATTTCAGCACGAACTGAAAATATAAATAATTCCCGAACAGGCAGAGTCCAATCCGGAAAGCCATTCCAGCGCAGAACAGAGGAAGCTGTAAATCTTCCAACAATTGCTGATGTGCTGTCAGGAAGTCGGTAATTATCTGAATCATCTGCATATTTGCGCCAGATACTCGCAGTGTTTCGAGAGAATCTGCATCTTTAAAATAGGTCAGCAGATTCAGGAAACCATCCGGCAGGGAACAAATCAGCCATACAAGACCGCTGAGAAGTGCCATCGCCCACATTTTGCGGTTGGCGAAATAAAAATACGGAAACAGGATACAGGGCAGATTGAAAGATAATTTTCTGTCTGTTTCTTTGAATCTGCGGAACAGCGGAATATAATACAGTGTATTGGTTTTGACAAAACTTGCCACATCTCCCAGACGTTCGCCTTCTATGTCCGTATCAGGAGACATGCCACAGCAAGGGTCAGAAGCCTGAAAATAATACTGCTGACCGTCCGGAGCATGGAATATCAGTTCCTGTTCTTCTTCCGGAGGTTCAAAATTCTCATCTGTTGCCTGCTGATTAAGAGGCAAATCACAGGCGGTACATTTTTTGGCATCCGGCAGGTTGACATAACCGCAGTGAGGGCATTCGATACCACCGAGTTTCCGGCGGTGTTCGTTCTGGACAGACTGCCAGCTTCCGCCGACAGCGTGAAGGGGTTCGTTAATACAGTGTCCGGCGGACTGATAGCACGACCGATGATAGGGCGTACCGCAGTCGGGGCAGACAACAATTTCGTCATTATCTTCAAATATTTTTTGACAGATAATGCACTGACAACCGGTATATTTTCCCATTGTCATCATCCTTTCTGATGTTATCTATCTATATTTTAGCATATTTTGGCTGTAATAGCAAGGGTTTTCACATACTTTTCAGGATAATGCCAAATCAATATGACCGGAGCTGACATCCGCCTTAGTGCAGACGACTTTGATTTCATCGCCGAGTTTATATTCTGTTCCGGTGAGGACATTACGGATATACCAGCCTTCTTCGGTAAGATATTCGCCGTCCGGCAAATCGTGGATGTGCAGAAGTCCTTCCGCCATATTATCGAGCGTGACATACAAGCCGAACTCGACAACGCTAGTGATGATGCCATGAAAGACTTCACCGACATGAGACTGCATATATTCGGCCACATAACAGGAATCGGCTTCACGTTCGAGCTGAACAGCACGGAGTTCGGTATCGGAAGAACGCTGTGAAGCATTTTCGGTAAATTTCTGATAACGCTTGACAAGCCAGTCTCTGTCTGCGCCGTCCAGAAAATCACTGATGATTCTGTGAACTGTCAAATCCGGATAGCGTCTGATAGGTGATGTGAAATGTGCATAATCTGCAAGGGCAAGCCCGAAATGTCCAAGAGGCTTTTCGCTGTATCTGGCTTTGGCCATGGCTCGGAGCGTTACGGCATTGACAACAGGGAAATAGCTTTCCTGTCTGGAATCGTTCAGGATTTTCTGAATATCAGCAGGCTGGATTTCTTCAGGATTGAAATGCAGTTCTGTCTGGGTAAGTTTAAGAAGCAGTTCTTTCAGGCTGGCGATGCGTTCCGGAGCAGGGGATTCATGCACACGGTAGACCAGCGGAAACTGATGTTCTCTGGCGAGTCTGGCAGCGGATTCGTTGGCGCAGAGCATACAAGCTTCGATAATGCGTTCACTTTTTCCCCTGCTGACGGGAGCAAGGCCGGTGCACATTCCGTTTTCATCCAGAAGCAGAGCAGATTCCGTACTTTCCAGTTCAGGTGCGCCCCTCAGTTCACGGACATGTTCTAGCTTGTCAGCCAGTTCCGACAGCAAAAACAGACTTTCTTTGACATCGGCATATTTCTGCTGAATTTCGGGGCTTGCGGTATTGTCAAGAATCTGATTGCATTCTTCATACACGCCCTTGACTTTGGAGCAGATAACAGATTTGCAGAACTGATATTCGAGCAAATCGCCTTCCGGAGAAATTTTCATGACCGCCGAGAGGGTCAGACGATTTTCATCGGGATTGAGGGAACAAATGCCGTTCGAGAGCTGTTTCGGAAGCATGGGAATGACCTGATTGGCATAATAGATGCTTGTCCCTCTGCGGAAGGCTTCGCTGTCGAGAGGGCTGTTCGGTCTGACATAATGCGAAACATCTGCGATATGCACGCCGAGTGTATAGACACCGGTTTCGGGATGTTTGCTGACAGAAACAGCATCATCCATATCTTTAGTATGTGCACCGTCAATGGTGAAAACAACATCATTCCGGAAATCCTGTCTGTCCTGCATATCGAATGCAGTAACGCCCACCGCAGAGACTTTAAAAGCCTCTTTCTGAACGGATTCTGTAAATTCTACAGGAATATCCAATTCTGCGATACGTGCTTTCATGCAGTTTTCAGCACTGTCGGAGCTTCCGAAATTCAGGATGATTTTCACCACATGTTCAGAATGCCGGCTTCCTCTGGAAACGACTTCTGCAAGGACTTTATCGCCGACTTTGTAAGGTGCGCTCTGATGGTAGTCAATATGCAGAGGCGAGCCGGCCACGGCAGAGAGGAAGCATAAACCATATTCTGTCGCAACAATCACGCCGGAAAGTCTTGCCTGCGGAGATTCTTCCAGAATGGAGATGATTTCCGCTTCCGGCGAACCGGTTCGGGATTCTATGCTTCTTGCAAGCACTTTATCGCCGGTCATACTGCCGAGCAGGAATTTTCCGGGAACGAAATGTTCTGTATTGTTTTCATCACGGATAAAGCCAAAATTTCCGGCAAGTCTGACGGTTTCGGCCTTAAAGCTTTCCTCCTGATTGCAGAGTTTGTAATTCCGTCGGGATTCAAGTATAACGCCTTCTTTGAGAAGCTGAGTGACAGCATTCTGATAAGCAGAAGGATTTCTTCTGCTGTGGCATTTCTGGGCTAATTCTTTCTGATTCATCTGTTTTCTGGCGGTCATTTGCAGGAACGTCTTGATTTTCCGGCAATACTGCGCCTGTTCTTCCGGCTTGACAGCCTTTTTGATTTTTCTGGGCGATGCTTTTTTTTCGGGAGATTGTTTTCTTTTCTCATGTTTTGCGTTGTGTCTCGCCATAGTGGATAAACCTTCCTTTCTGGGGGTTACATTGAAAAAACAGCCTCAGGCACTGAATGACCTGAGGACTGCCGGAATAGAAATCATAATGATAAATTATTCTCCGCTTGCGGTAAGTGTTGTAATAATCGGAATAACGATATTCATAACAATCAGAATCACGAAAGCGAGGATACCGAGGATTTTTGTCAGTTTTTGCAGAGCTGCATCTCTGGTATTGCCTTCATTCTGGGCATAGAAAGAATCGTTAGAACCACCGCCGAGTGCAGAGGTCATATTCTGTTCTGATTTCTGGTCCTGCATCAGACATAAAATAATAATCAGAAGGCACAGCAACAGAACGGCCGCACCACAGATAATTTCATAAATAGCCATTTTCTTTTCTCCTTTTGTGATATGACAGCATCATAGCGTGATATATAATTAATTATAGCACGGTTTAGAGAGCATGTCAAGTGTTTTTTTCCTGTTCGTCTTCGATTTCGTTCAGGATATTGACATACTGCGCATCTTCGGCTTTCATGTCAGCCTGAATGATTTCTTCCTTTTCCTGAGGGGTCATCTGATTTTTCTTGATAATGCGGATTAGGGCAAAGACAATTCCGGCGAATGCCAGAACGCCGAGTGTGATAAATAAAATTCTGGAAATATCAACTGTTCCGTGCTGTTGAAAGCCGTCTATCTTGACGGACACGGGATTGCCGTTATCATCGGTCTGACCGCTGTCGGTATAGCCGAACGCATATTCACCGATAGTTTTGCAGTTTTTCGGGATGGTGATTTCTTTCAGGGAAGTGCAGGCATAGAAAGCATAATTGCCGACTCCACGGAGAGTTTCAGGCAGATGCACATCTGCAAGAGAAGTGCAGTCTGCAAAAGCATTTTCATAGATGATTTCGACTCCTTCGGGCAGATATGTCTGTTTCAGTCCGGAGCAGTATTCAAACGCCCCTGCGCCGATATACTGCAATGTAGAGGGAAACAGCACTTCCTGCAAGTTCACGGCCGAGAAGAATGCGCCATCATAGATGACAGTAACACCTTCCGGAACAGTGAAATTAATATCCTGTTTTCCGCTCGGATAAGCATAGAGGGTTTTCATGTCGTCTTTATACAGAACGCCGTCTTTGACTGTATAAGTTGGATTGCCTTCTTCTACTTTGAATTCCGACAGCGTGGAACAGCCCATAAACATGAGTGTTCCAAGGGTTTCGAGCTGTTTGGGAACGGTAAATTCTGTAATATTGACACAGCCGGAATAGACAGCCGAACCGACTTCCGTTACAGTAGAAGGCAGTTGTGCACTGTTAATGGCATAGCAGAATGCAAAGGCATAATCGCTGATTTTCCGGAGTCCTTCGGGGAATGCCGGCGGGTTCAGCAAATTGCAGTTATAGAATGCAGAAACACCGATAGTTTCAAGAGAAGCCGGAAAATTGATATTTTCCAGCCTGATGCATTCAAAGCAAAAGCCTTCGGGAATTTCCTTGAGAGTTTCGGGAAGGGTCAAATCTTTGAGCTGGGTGCATCCGCCGAACGCATAAGAGCCGATTTCTTCGACGGTATCCGGCACGGTGAAGCTCTTGAGAGAAGTACAGCCCTGAAAAGCACTTCTGCCGATTTTTTTTACATATTTTCCGAATGTAATATATTCCAGCTTACTGCACTGATAGAATGCACCGTCCGAGATTTCGACAACTTTCCGGCCGTTGGATTCGTCCGGCAGATTGACGGCAAGCATACTGGTATCGCAGGAATAGAGTGCGACACCTCCGTCCACATAAGCATAAGTGAACGAACCGTCCTCATAAGTCTGGACATCTTCCTGTGCTGTTTCTGATGCGGTATCCTGTGCAAGCGCACTGACAGGGATACAGAACAGCATCATCAGGGATGCAACAAGCAGTACTGCAAATTTTTTCAGCATCATGATTCTGACCTCCTGTTTTTCAAGACTCTGACAATCGCAATAATCAGGATAACAATAATTATCAGGCATACAGCGATTAAGATATAATAAACTGTTCCTGTCTGAATCAGTTCATAATGAATCTGATTTGTAACAGCATACCGGAATGCCGGAGAGTCTTTATGCACATAGAGTGTAAAATTATCCTGAACGAAATATTCGTCCTTTTCTTCGTCATAGCAATAGCCCATGCAGTTGATATTCATGCTGGTAAGACTTTCCGGAATGACAAGTGCCGTCAGGGCAGGGCAGTGACAAAAGGAATATGCGCCTATTTTTTCAAGGCCTTCCGGCAGATTGACAGATTTCAGGGAAGTACAGGAATAAAAACAATTTTCGCCGATAGATTTCAGCGTTGCAGGCAGAACGGCTTGTTCCAGCGATTCACAATAGCTGAATACTGCGCCGTTCAGTTCAGAAACGCCCTCCGGAACGGTGATATTCTTCAGGGAAACGCAGAAATAGAACGCATCCGTTCCGATGTTCTGAACTTGTTTCAGGTCAATCTGTTCAAGATACTGTGCGCCGATAAAAGCCCAGTTTTCGACAGTCCGGCAGGCATCCAGAACGGAATATTCCGTATCGGGTCTGGCTTCGGGATATTTTATCAGTGTTTCTCCGGATTTGTCATACAGAACGCCGTCCGGCGACTGATAGGCAGGATTATTTTCATCCACTGAGAATAAAAGCATATTTTCCGTTGTTTCAAAAGCATAGTTTCCAATTTGGATAACGCTTGCAGGAATCCGGATTTCTTCCAGTGCAGAACAGGCATAGAACGCATATTCTCCGAATTCTGTAACTGTTTCGGGGATGCTGACTTCTTTGAGGGAAGTACATTCAGAGAAGCAGTTCGGGGCAAGTGCCGTCACTGCATGGCCGTCAACTTCGGAAGGGATTTCTGCTGTCTGAATTGACTTGTTAATGCAGGAAATTTCAGCAGTTCCATCATCTCTGAGTGCATAGCTGAATGTAGTATCCGCTTTTGCAGAAAGCGGAATCACCGACATCAGCAACGCACCGGAAAGCATAAAAATCGTTAATTTTTTCAAGATATTCATAAAAAATCTCCTGTCATGGCAGTTCGTGCCGTTTCTGAATGCGCTTCTGCATGATAATCAGTCCAATAACTGCCAGAATAACAATCACGATAATGCCCACTACAATATAGACGAATATAATTCCCTGCGTGACACCGCCGGTACATTTGACACTGAATTTAGTAGCATAGGCAAACGCCGGTGTGCCGTTATCGGCATCAATCTCGAAATCCGGCAGATGCTGATGCTTTTCTTCTTCGCCGTAGTAGAAGCCAAGCGCATAATCTCCGATAGTTTCCACGGTTTCCGGAATCGTAATACTTGTCATGGAAACGCAGTTCAGAAACGCATTTTCATTGATAGTTGTCACAGATGCTGGAATTTCAATATTTTCGAGAGAAAGACAGTTATAGAAACAGCCTGAACCGATAATTTCCAGCGTTTCCGGAAGGATAACGGATTTCAGAGCTGTACAGTTCCCGAAAGTTGCGCCGGTAAGCATGGTAATGCCTTCCGGAATCTCCATATTTTTCAGAGCTGTACAGTAATAGAAGACATCTTCGCCCATTTCGGTGACGGAATTGAGATTAATTTCTTCGAGATAAGAATTTGCCATAAAAGCATAGCCTTCCAGCTTGGTGCATTCTGCCGGAACAGTATAGCTTCTGCCTGTTTTGGAGGCCGGATACAGAATTAAATCCGAACCGTCCTTGCTGAACAGAACGCCGTCTTTATCCTGATAGTTCTGGTTTTTCTTATCCACATGAACGGCTTCGAGTGCAGTACAGCCGTCAAAGGTATAGCCTTCGATTTCGGAAAGGTTTGCCGGAACGGAAATTTCTTTCAGACTGGAACAGCCATAGAACGTCTGAAAGCCGAGTTTTTCGACACTTTCGGGAATATTGATTTCTTCCAGACCGGAGCAGAGATAGAACGCATAGTCTTCCAGAACAGTAATAGTATCCGGAAGGATGACTTTTTTCAGATTTGTATTGTCTTTAAAGCAGTCAAGTTCTATCATTGTGATTTTGTGGCCGTTGATTTCGGCCGGAACAGCAACTTCTTCCAGTGTATTATCCTGACATACCACGGAAACTGTACCATCACCATAGTCGTTATAATACCAAAGGCCGTCATCGGAATAACCGCCGTTTGTCTGAATGATTTCTTCTGCACCGGCAGACAGTGGCATCAGGCAGAGTGTGGAAGCGAGCAGTCCGGAAATAAGAGATTGCAGAAATTTCATTTATCATCATCCTGATTCTGATTTTTAGGCTTTCTGGAAGCCAGTATTGCCAGTGTCAGCGCAAGAACAACAGCAATTCCGCCGACTGTCGCAAGCACAATTTGCAGAAACTGATTATTTTTGAGTTCTGCGCCGATGATTTCTTTTGTACCGGCTTCGGTAGTATCTTGGACGGAGACATCAATCTGTTCAGTAATGATTTCACCGGCTTCGTTTGTTTCGGTGATTATCATAGTTTCGGGGGAGCTGTCTTCCTGCGGAGCTTCGGTAGGTGTAGTTGACACAAAAGTAAAATTATTTTCATAATCGTTATCCAAATCGACAGCAGTAGCATAATATTCAGCTTCCGAGCCGGATTCGCCGTAGATGACAAAACCGCCGACCGCTTTCAAATCGCTGTCATAGCCGAAAGCACAGTAATCAATTTCAGAAACGCTTGCCGGAATGGTAATGCTTGTCAGTCCCGTTCCGCAGAACGCACACTGACCGACATATTCGAGCGTATCGGGCAGATTGATTTCCGTCAGGGACGGGCAGACACTGAAAGAAGCATCATAGATAGTCTCCACACCGGAATTGAGTATGACTTCATGCAGGTTATCACAGTATGCAAAAGCATAGTCATCAATCTGCATAGAGGAGATATTGACTTTTTCGAGTTTGGAATAGCCGAACGCCCATTTATCAATATACTGCACTTTAGCAGGGATAGTAATTTCTTTGAGATTCTGGGCAAATCCGAAGCATCCGGGGGCGATTTCGTCAACCGTTTCAGGGATGGTATAGCTTTCCCCCGCCCTTGCGGCCGGATAAGCCACTAAAAACTGATTGTTATCGGCCAGCAGAACGCCGTCATCCGCAACGGAAAAATAAGGGTTTCCGTCTTCTACAATAAATTTTTCGAGGCTTTCGCATCCGAAGAAGACAGAATTTCCCATGTCGGTGACAGTGGCCGGAATTGTGATGCTTGTCACACCTTTTGCGTTCATGAATGCAGCATTGTCAATATAGCCGACCTCATAGCCGTCAAGCGTTGTCGGGATAACGACTTCACCGGTATAGGAATCCGATATAGTAAAATCAGTAATCTGGGCACGGCCGGCGACATTGAGGGTATATGTGAACATATCTTCCGGACGGGTTTCCGGCTGTGTATCCTGTATTTCTTCAGCATTTTGTTCCGCCTCAGGAACAGCGGGAACTTCTTCGGCGCAGACAGATAACGGCACAACTGCCGTCATCATGACGGCAGTCAGCAGAAAAATTAATTTTTTCATAAAAAATCAAGTCCTTATTCTACAGTAACGGATTTGGCAAGATTTCTGGGCTTATCGACATCAGTGCCCTTAAGGACAGCAGTATAATAAGCAATTAACTGAAGCGGAACAACTGCGAGCATCGGCATAAGCAAATCTTCGTAGTCAGGCAGGCCGAACTTGAAATCAGCGACATCTTTTTCAGGCTGATAGCTTTCACGGCTGACCAGAACGACACGTGCACCTCTTGCCTTGACTTCTTTGATATTGCTGATGGTTTTATCAAACAGATTTTGCTGGGTTGCCACGGCAATGACAGGCATATTTTCAGTAATCAGGGAGATAGTGCCGTGTTTGAGTTCGCCGGCGGCATAAGATTCAGAATGAATATAAGAAATTTCTTTGAGTTTCAGAGAACCTTCCATACTAAGTGCATAATCAAGGCCACGACCGATATACAGCAGACTGTCAGCAGTAATAAGTTCCGAAGCGATTAACTGTGTCATTTCCTTATGTTCAAGGATTTCGGAAATTTTATCGGGAGTGCCCTGCAAGAGTGCAGTCAGTCGGCGGCATTCGGTTTCGTCAATTTTCTTGTTGGCGAGAGCCAGTTCAAAAGCAAACAGATACATAACAGCAATCTGTACCATATAGGCCTTAGTGGAAGCGACAGCGATTTCAGGGCCTGCATGTGTATAGATAAGCATATCGGCTTCTCTTGCGATGGAACTGCCTTTTGCATTGACGATAGCGAGTGTTTTTGCGCCCAATTCTTTGGAAAGTCTCAGTGCAGCGAGGCTGTCAGCAGTTTCGCCGGACTGGGAAATCACAATTACCAAATCGCCCTCACCGACAAGCGGTTCTCTGTAGCGGAATTCGGAAGCAATATCGACATTGACGGAAATCTTGGCTAATTTTTCGATAACATATTTTCCTACCATTCCGGCATGCATAGCTGTACCGCAGGCAACAATATGAATTTTATTGAATTCCAGAAGTTTTTCAGGGGTGATACCACATTCTTCGAGATTCGGCAGACCGTTTTCAATTCTGGGCGTGATAGTTTTCTTGATAGATTCCGGCTGTTCATGAATTTCCTTGAGCATGTAATGTTCATAACCGCCTTTTTCGGCAGCACTGACATCCCAGTCAGCGGTTTTGAGTTCTTTTTCGATTTTCTGATAATGCAGATTATAGACTTTTGCGCCCTGTCTGCTTAAAACAGCAATTTCGCCGGGTTCGAGCAGATAATAATTTTTAGTATATTTCAGGATAGCTGTCATATCCGAAGCGATAAAGCATTCATTTTCGCCGATGCCGACAATCAGGGGGCTTTCTTTTCTCATCGCAAAGACTCTGTCGGGAAAGTCAGCAAAAACGATGCCGAGTGCATAAGAACCTTCCAGTTCTTTCAGTGTCTTGACGATAGCTTCCACGGGATTGCCGTGATGTTCTTCATAGTAATAATCCAGAAGCTGAGCAATAACTTCGGTATCGGTATCGCTCTCGAATTTTCTGCCTTTGGATAACAAAAATTCTTTTAATTTTTTATAATTTTCAATAATACCGTTATGCACGAGGGTGACATTTCCCCCGCCGTGAGGATGAGAATTCCGGTCAGAGGGTTCGCCGTGTGTAGCCCATCTGGTATGGCCGATGCCGGCATGACCGGAAGGTTTTCCTTCTTTCTGCATTTTAGCCTGTAAATCTGCTAATCTGCCTTTGGATTTTGCAACTTTGATGATTTCATTTTCAAAAACGGCAATACCTGCCGAGTCATAGCCTCTGTACTCCAGTCTGGACAGGCCGTCCAGAAGAACATCAGCAGCTTCACGCTGTCCGACATAGCCAACGATTCCACACATAAATAAAAAATCTCCTCTCTGGAATGATATCGTGGTTGAAAGTTTTCAGATATTTTATATTATAGCATATAAAAAATAAAATTGCAACAGGTTTCAGGGCATTTTCAGAAAATTTACACCTGTATATCATATTTCATTCTGAAAATTCTGTGATATTGTGATTCTCACAAAATTTCATCATAAAAAGCGGAATACTTCGTCAGAATGTCATTTTTTCGTGAAGAACTTGCAATTTCCTGAAATTTATGCTATACTGTAAAAGTTAAAAAATATTATAATAAGAGGCGTGAATTTATGATTAGAGAAGATTTAAGAAATATTGCGATTATCGCTCACGTTGACCACGGCAAGACAACACTGGTTGACGAGATGCTCAAGCAGGGCGGTGTGTTCCGTGAGAATCAGGCCGTTGCAGAACGTGTTATGGACTCCAACGACATTGAACGTGAAAGAGGTATTACTATCTTGGCGAAAAATACCGCTGTACAGTATAACGGCGTTAAGATTAATATTATTGATACCCCCGGACATGCCGATTTCGGCGGTGAAGTAGAACGTGTGCTTTCCATGGCAGACGGTGTGGTTCTGCTGGTAGATGCCGCAGAAGGCCCTATGCCACAGACCAGATTTGTATTGTCGAAGGCACTGGAAATGGGACATAAAATCATTATTGTAGTGAATAAAATTGACCGTCCGGATGCCCGTCTTGATGAAATCGCTGACGAGGTACAGCTTCTTCTGTTAGACCTTGATGCCGATGATGAACAGCTCGAAAGCCCGATTCTGTACTGTTCCGGCAGAAGCGGAACGGCTTCGCTTGATAAGGATGTGGAAGGAAAAGACCTCACTCCCCTGTTTGAAACAATTCTGAATTATATTCCCGCACCGGAAGGCGAACCGGAAGAACCGTTCCAGATGCTGGTATCTTCCATTGACTATAATGAATATGTCGGCAGAATTGCAGTCGGCAGAGTGCAGAGAGGCTCTGTAAAAGTGAATCAGCCGATTGTTGTTGTCAATGACAACATTCCGGAAAAGAAAAATTCTGCAAAAGTAGTATCTCTGGCGCAGATGCAGGGACTGGCACAGGCTAACACAGAAACAGCTACAGTCGGAGATATTGTTATTATGAGTGGGATTGCAGATATTACAATCGGTGATACTATCTGTGCGCCGGAATGTCCGGAAGCTCTGCCGTTTACGCACATCAGTGAACCGACTGTCGAGATGACATTTTCTGTCAATGACAGCCCGTTTGCCGGCAGAGAAGGTAAATTTGTCACATCCCGACAGCTTCGTGAAAGACTGTTCAAAGAACTGCTGAAAGACGTTTCCCTGAGAGTTACCGAAACAGACAATACAGATTCTTTCAGCGTGGCAGGACGTGGAGAAATGCATCTTTCCATCTTAGTGGAAAATATGCGCCGTGAAGGATATGAACTGTCGGTTTCCACTCCGAGAGTATTATACAAGACAATCAACGGCAAGCTCTGCGAACCGCAGGAAAGACTTGTCATTGACGTTCCGGAAGAATGCGTCGGCACAGTCATGGAAAAAATGGGCACAAGAAAAGGCGAACTCCAGACCATGCAGCCGCAGGGTACAAGAACCCGTCTGGAATTCCTGATTCCCTCAAGAGGCCTGTTCGGTTACAAGAGCGAATTCCTGACCAATACCAGAGGCGAAGGCATCATGAGCAGTGTATTTGATTCTTATGTGCCATTCAAGGGCGATATTCCGAGAAGAAGTGTCGGTTCGCTGATTTGTCATGAATCCGGCGAGGCCGTCACCTACGGACTGTATAACGCACAGGAAAGAGGAACGCTCTTTATCGGTGCAGGTGTTCCCGTTTATGAAGGCATGGTAGTCGGTATGTCTCCGAAAGCAGAAGATTTAGTTGTCAACGTCTGCAAGAGAAAGCATCTGACAAACACCCGTGCAAGCGGAAGTGATGATGCCCTCCGGCTTGTTCCGCCCAGAATCATGAGTCTGGAAGACTGTCTGGAATTCCTCGCAGATGATGAACTGCTGGAAGTTACTCCCAAGAGCCTGAGAATCCGCAAGAGAATTCTTGATAATGCACTCAGAGCCAAGCAGAGAGGTAAGAAAGCATGAGAAAATTAGCAGTATTATGCGCATCGGTGCTGATGCTGTTCAGCGGATGCACGGTGCAGTCAATTCCGCAGGAAGAAGAACCCGAAGCTGTTCCGGAAACAACGGAACTCCCTGAAAACGCCTCTTATGACCCTGACAGCAATACAATTTATATCTTCCCGACAACCGAAACGCCGGAAGAAACTATTATTCCGGATTCTGTAGATATTGATGCCGGTGCGACCTCTCTGGATGTACTGAGCTATGAAGTCTTTGAAGCTGGAGCAGTTATCACGGATTTCAGCGGTTCGGATACGGAAATTATAGTAACTTCTCATATCGGGAGCTATCCGGTGACAGAAATCGGACATTATGCATTTGAGGCCGCATGGGATGTGACAAGCATCACCCTTCCGGATTCTGTCACAACTATCAGCGAACAGGCCTTTGCAGACTGTGAAAGCCTGACATCTGTAAATATTCCGGAAACTGTAACATTTATCGGGCGTGGAGCATTCTCAAACTGTACTGCTCTCACAGAACTAACACTTCCGGCAAGCGTGGCCGACACGCAGGAAGAAATGCTGACCGGCTGTGCTGTAGAGGATTTATATATTTTAAATCCAAATCTGGAATACAACAACTGGGGTCTGGAAGATGCCGAAACGCAGTGTACGATTCATGCGCCGGCAGGCTCTGCAATTTTAACATGGGCTGAAAAGAACGGTTTCCCGACAGAGGAAATTTCCTGAACGCAAACAAGCATTCAAAATACTCCCGAAGTGATTCGGGAGTATTTTTTCATAAAACTGCAACAGGATTTTACATAGATTTAACAGAATCATACTAGTGCATTTTATATTTCTCTGCTATGATGAAAAAGGTCTGAAAGAATTGTGAAAATTCAGAAAAATCAAGCTTATTTTAAGCTTTCTTGCTTATGATAAGGATAATAAGAAACCACTTGAAAGGCGGTTGTTAGTATGAGTGTGAAAGATGTTGTACTAGCGGTGATTATGGTTATCGGCGGGCTGGCGTTCTTCCTGTACGGAATGAATGTCATGTCATCCGGTCTGGAAAAGATGGCCGGAGGCAAGCTCGAACAGGCTTTGAAGAAACTGACTTCCAATACATGGCTGAGTCTGTTTCTGGGGACATTCATCACGATTGTATTGCAGTCATCATCTTCCGTAACAGTTATGCTGGTAGGACTTGTCAACTGTGGCATGATGGATGTCAGCCAGACAGTGACAGTTATCATCGGCTCAAACATCGGCAAAACGTTCACGACATGGCTGTTATGTCTGATGGGTGTGGATACAGAAGGTCCTTTATGGCTTTCGCTGTTGAATCCGGAATATTTCTCCCTGATTTTCGCACTTGTGGGAGCAGTGCTCATCATGATGTCGAAAAGCGGAAAAAAGAAGGATATTGGAAATATCTTGGTCGGCTTTGCAGTGCTGATGTACGGTATGGTGCTGATGGGTGATGCTGTTGCCCCGCTGAAAGATTCCGAAGAATTCCAGCAGCTTCTGACAAAGTTCAATAATCCGATTCTTGGTGTGCTGGTAGGTACAGTTGTAACAGGTGTAATTCAAAGTTCTGCGGCATCCATTGGTATTTTGCAGAGACTGGCAGATTCCACCGGTGCGATTACGTTCGGCATGGCAATTCCGATTATCATGGGACAGAACATCGGCACATGCGTGACAGCTCTGATTTCCAGCTTCGGCGTTAACAGAAATGCAAAAAAAGTTGGTGTGATTCATATTGCATTCAACATTATCGGAACAGTATTTTTCCTGACACTTTATGAGATTCTGGACATGACAATCGGATTCTCCTTCTCTGGCATGACAATTAATTCTGTCGGAATTGCGATTGTGCATACAGTATTTAATATCTTAACGACAATTCTGCTTCTGCCGTTTGCGAAACAGCTTGAAAAGATTGCCAACTGGATTCTTCCGGACAAGGAAACCGAACCCCAGCAGGAAGAACATGCACTTCTTGACAAGAGACTGCTGACAACCCCTTCTGTCGCCGTGACGGAATGTGACGAAGCATCCCGAAAAATGGCAAAGCTCGCCAAAGAGACCATGTTCATGAGCATTTCGCTCCTGACGGATTATGATAAAAAAAAAGCGGAAAAAGTATTAAAAAATGAAGACATGCTCGACGACTACGAAGACAAAATTGGAACGACACTAGTACAGTTGACATCGCAGGCATTATCAGAGCATGACAGTCAGGTATCTTCACGGGTGCTGAGAGCT
>JAFRMZ010000031.1 GCA_017430465.1 Oscillospiraceae bacterium | reverse complement strand
TTCAACAATTAAACTGTTGAATGTTGAAAACCGAAACTGTACTTGACAAAATACTGAAAAATATGCTATGATAATAAAAAATCAGGAAAGGAGTGAATTTCGTGCAGGCAGGTGTTTCGACAGCATGTATGTACCCAGAACTTACCGAAGAAGTATTATATAATTATGCCGTCAACGGTATTTCCCATGTCGAGATATTTTTCAATTCCGACTGTGAACTGCATCCGGCATTTGTTGCCAATCTCAGGGACATTATGAACCGCTATGATATGACTTGCCGAAGCGTTCACCCGTTCGCCTGTCCCATTGAACCGATAATGCTCTTTTCCAGATATGAACGCCGTATGCAGGATATGCTGGAGTATTACAAAAAAACATTTGAAGCCGGTCAGTTGCTCGGTGCGGAATTTTTCGTTTTGCATGGAAATTATAACGTCACGGCCGTTGAGCCGGAATTCTATTGTGAACGCTTTCTCAAACTTGCTGAAACTGCAAAATCATATCATGTAACAGTGGCGCAGGAAAACGTCAGCAGGTGTCAGGCAGGCTCACTCCGGTTTATGCGTGAAATGATTAAGATGCTCGGCAGTCAGGCGAAATTTGTGCTCGACATCAAGCAGGCTGTCAGAGCCGGAGAATCCCCGATTAATATTCTGCACATGCTCGGCACTCACATCGCACATGTACATATCAGCGACCACAGCGAAAAGGGTGACTGTCTGCTTCTGGGAACAGGAGAATTCAGAATCCGGAGCTTTCTGGAAATTTTATATAATTATAATCCGGAATGTTCCGTCATGCTGGAACTGTACCGTGAAAATTTCCGTGGGATTTCCGATTTGGTCAGCAATTACAGAATGCTGGACAGAATGATTTCCGGCATTGAGAAAAAAGCTGAAAAATCAGCATTATCTTGACAGAAAAATCATATTCTGTTATAATAAAGCCAGAGGTGAGATTATGCGTTGTCCATTTTGTCAGTATGAAGAATCCAAAGTAATTGACTCCCGTCCGGCCGAAGACAAAAAACGCCGGCGGAGAGAATGCCTTAAATGCGGAAAGCGATTTACTACTTATGAAATTGTCGAACAGCCTATGAGAATTGTTGTCAAGCGTGACGGCTCTCTTGAACCTTATGACAGAAATAAACTGCTTTCCGGAATTTATCATGCCATTAAAAAACGCCCCGTTTCCTATGCACAGGTGAATGAAATCGCCGACAGCGTAGAAGAAAAATATACCGGTGGCTGGCACAGTCAGATGACTTCTGACCAGATTGGTGCAGTGGTGCTGGAACGTCTCCGTAATATGGATGAAATTGCATATATCCGTTTTGCATCGGTATATCAGGATTTTAAAGATGCATCAAGCTTTATTTCCGCCATCGCTGCGCTGAATCAGACCGAGGAAAAATAATTTTTTCCGCCGAAAGGAGTATGTTTATGAAATTTGATGAATTTGTCAATTTGCTCATGCATCCGGAAGATGTGACAAAACAGTTTGCGCCGGAAGATGTTTCTGAAAATCAAGTTTCCGCAGTAATGGCGGGGATACCGTTGCTGTTCTGGATTCCTCTGGTGATTGCCTCAAATTCGCCTTATGGGAAATTCTGCGCAAATCAGGGGCTTGGACTGACAGCAATATTTGCAGTCTCGGCCGGAGCTAAAATGTTTCTGGGCTGGATTCCTCTGATAGGCTGGCTGATTTCTCTGCTGTGCACGGCGGTGTCCCTGAGCACATTTGTTATGCTGATAGTCAGTGCATGTCAGGGAAAAGCGAGAAAAATTCCGCTTATCGGAGATATGATTCAGGTATTTCAGTAACCGGATTCCCGTGCATGGTAAGTGTTTTTCCTTCACCGGAACGATAACACTGTGCTCCGATTAAAATGCCGTCAGCAGTTAATAATTCGGCATATAAATCAGAGTTTTCAAGCTGATAAGTATAAAGAACACCGTGTTTTCCGGCATACTGCATCAGAGGGAGACGCTGGCGTTCCTGCAGGCCGGCATAAATCTGATAAGTTTCAGTGACTTCAGCAGGAACAGTCACCGGCCGGAAAGAGATTAATTCTCCGTTCCATCCCTGAAGCATAAGCCATGCACTCCGGTCAGATTCAGTGACAGCACGGATTTCATCTGTAGCCGGCGTTTTTTTCTGATGACTTAGAATAACAGCAACACCGCAGAGCAAAGCCGGCGGAAGAATCAGCAGATATTTTAGATAGTCTTTCATAACAGATACGCTCCTGTCTGGCAGTTATCGGATTTAATTCAGTCTATGCCGGACAGGTTCGTTTTAGAATTAAGGTGATATACAATGACAGAAATCAGAATTGATAAGTTTTTAGCTGACAGAACAAAATATTCCAGAAATGAAGTCAAGACATTCCTTAAAAAAGGTGCAGTCTGTGCAGATGGCGTGACAGTAACTGACCCGAAACAGAAAATTAATCCGGAGCGTCAGGAAATTACCCTCAGCGGAAAGAAAATCCACGGCGGAGAGCATATCTATCTGATACTCAACAAGCCGGAGGGCTATATCTGCGCTACGGAGGACAAACAGCATAAAACCGTGCTGGAACTTGTTCCGGAAGAACTCCGGCATAAAGATATGTTCCCTGCCGGAAGGCTCGACATCGACAGCACCGGCCTTGTGCTGGTGATAGATGACGGCAAACTGGCACATCAGATGCTCGCTCCGAAACATCACGTGTCGAAATATTATCTTGTTACACTGGCAGAAAATTTTGAAGAAAGCTATCTCCAGTCCCTTGCGGATGGCATTACACTTTCTGACGGAACACACTGCCTCCCTGTACAGACAAAACAGATTTCAGAAAAAATTTGTCTCGTCTGTCTGCATGAAGGAAAATATCATCAGGTGAAACGTATGTTTGCCTCGCTCGGAAATCATGTGGAACATCTGCATCGGGTAGCGGTCGGAAGCTTGCTTCTCCCCCCCGATTTGCCCTCCGGAGGGCATTTGGAAATTTTCCACAAAGATATTTTGAAAATGTTGAAAGCTGAATCTTTCCCGTCGATGTGCGAAGAAATTCTCTTGGCATTTTCGTCATATTTGATAAATGACAGGCGTTAAGTTTAGTCATTCAGCGACTTGAAAAATTTTTCATAATTTGGTACAATAATAATAGACAGACTTTGCACTGGTATCATTCTGTATTTTTTCAATACTACATATAGCGGCATCGTCTGAAAAAAATCTTTTTAGTAAATGGAGGACTGGAATAAATGGCTGGTTTATCACTCAGAGGTATTTACAAGAAGTATCCCGGCGGATTTGTTGCCGTAACTGACGTAAACCTCGAAATCAGAGACAAAGAATTCATTATTCTGGTAGGCCCTTCCGGCTGCGGAAAGTCTACCACACTTCGTATGATTGCAGGACTGGAGGAAATCTCCGAGGGCGAACTGTATATCGGTGACAGACTCGTAAACGATATTGCACCGAAAGACAGAGATATTGCAATGGTATTCCAGAACTATGCGCTCTATCCGCACATGACTGTATTTGATAATATGGCGTTCGGTCTGAAACTGCGTAAAGTTCCGAAGGACGAAATCGCAAGAAAAGTAGAAGAAGCTGCTAAAATCCTCGACCTGTCCCATCTGCTCGACAGAAAGCCGAAGGCTATGTCCGGCGGTCAGCGTCAGCGTGTTGCACTCGGCCGTGCTATCGTGCGTTCTCCGAAAGTGTTCCTGCTCGACGAACCGCTTTCTAACCTCGATGCAAAACTCCGTGCACAGATGAGAACCGAAATTTCTAAACTGCATAAGAAACTCGGTACTACTTTTATTTATGTAACACATGACCAGACAGAAGCTATGACCATGGGCGACCGTATCGTAGTTATGAAGGACGGCTTCATCCAGCAGGTGGATACACCTCAGGTGCTTTACGAGTCCCCTGTTAATAAGTTCGTTGCCGGCTTCTTGGGCTCTCCGCAGATGAACTTTATTGATGCTTATCTCAGAAAAGATGAATATAACAGATACTATGTAGAATTCGGTTCTGAAGATACCAAAGATGCAAGAGGCACAAAATATACTATCTTAGTGCCGGAATCCAAAATCATTCCGGATTTGGCTAAGTATGTTGACCGTGAAGTCTGCCTCGGTATCCGTCCGGAAAGCGTTCATGACGAACCCGCTTATCTGGCAACTGCTCAGACCGGTATCGTAGATGCTGACGTGGAAATTACCGAAATGATGGGTGCAGAAACTTATCTGTATCTTAAGTGTGCAGGTAATTCTATCACTGCAAGAGTTCAGCCCAGCTCTACTGCACGTCCCGGCGATACTATCAAGGTCGGCCTTGACCCGAACAGAATTCACCTTTTCGATAAAGAAACAGAACGTACTATCGTAAACTGATTTGAAAAAACAGATGCCTCTGCTCGTTCTCGGCAGAGGCATTTTTTGTATAAAATATCATAATATAAAACGCCGAATTTATCAAAAATGCTGAAAATTATAAAGATACTTGACATTTTTCCGAAATCGTGGTACACTAAACTTAGCACTCAAAGAGTGAGAGTGCTAAAGTTCCAGAATACAGCAATTCTGATGTAAGGTGTGTGAAGCAAAACATGAACGAACGGAAGCTGAAAATCTTGGCTGCCGTGGTGGAAGAATATGTCAGAACCGGTGAGCCGGTTGGCTCAAAGATACTTGCTGCTCTGCCGGAAATTAATGTTTCTGCGGCAACTGTACGGAACGATATGGCCGCACTGGAGCAACTGGGCTATCTGGAACAGCCACATACTTCGGCAGGAAGAATTCCTACCGTCAGTGGCTACCGGCTGTATATCGAACAGCTTATGAGACCGCCGGGCATGTCACAGGAAGAAAAACAAAAACTTGACAGTATGCTTGCCATTCACGGCTCTGCAACAGAAGAACTGCTCATTCAGAACGCAACAACCGCACTTGCAGAGTTAACACAGTGTGCGGCAGTGGTTTCGGATTTTTCTCCGCAGTTCTCCGTGATTTCTAAAGTAGAAGTCATTCCTACAGGAAAAAGAGTCTATGTCATTCTTCTGATTACCTCAGCAGGCAGTATCAAAAACAAGGCCTGTCGGCTGGAATTTGATTTGACAAACGAACAGCTTAGCTGGTTTTCCGGATATTTGTCCGAAAATCTGGAAGGCATCTCCGTTTCGGATTTGTCAGATGAGCTGATGGAAAATCTGACCGCCGCTATGAGTGCCTATATGATGGCGATGTCTCCTCTGGTGCAGGGAATCTGCGAACTTTCCAGAGATTTGAGACAACATGCGTTGTTATTTAAAGGCGAAAAGAATTTGTTCTCCTATCAGGATTTGGATAAAATGGAAATCGTCAGGTTCATTGAACATAAAGACGAACTCTCCAGACTGCTGGATGACTCGTTCAGCGGAATCAAAGTCCTGTTTCGGGAAGACAAGAACAGCTTTGTCATCGGCAATTCCAGCATGATTGTCTCCAAATACCGCAAAGGCGGAAAAAATGTCGGTTCTCTTGGCATCATCGGCCCTATGAGGCTGGATTATGCTAAAGTGATTCCTTATATTGAGTATTTCTCACAAAAAATTACTGACCTGATTTCAGAGCCACCTGAACCGTCTCTGGAAGAAGGACACATAAAGAAAGAGGGTGAACCCCATGACTGATACTGAAAATCAGGAAAAAGAAGAAGTTCTGGAAAGCACCGAAGAAGCGCAGGAAGAACTCGAAAACGCCGAAAGCGAGCTTGACGAAATCGAGGGTTCTGATGAGCTGGAAGCCGAAAAGGAAAGATACCTCCGGCTGCTGGCCGATTACGAAAATTTCCGCCGAAGAACCGAGAAAGAAAAATTTGCTCTGTTCGGCGATGCTACCGCCAAAAGCATTGAACTCCTGCTCCCCGTAATTGATAATTTTGAGAGAGCAATTGATGCTCCGTGCAGTGATGGTGAATACCAGAAAGGTATGAAGATGATTCTGGAACAGCTTGAAGCTATGCTCGAAAAGCAGAATGTTTCTGTGATTGATGCGCTCGGCAAGCCGTTTGACCCGAATATTCATCAGGCTATCAAGCGTGAAGAAGCGACAGAAGCATTTCCGGAAAATACCGTCTGCGAAGTATTCCAGAAGGGATATATGCTCGGCGAACGGTTAATCCGTCCGGCTATGGTTGCTGTAGCAAATTAAATTTT
>JAFRMZ010000284.1 GCA_017430465.1 Oscillospiraceae bacterium | reverse complement strand
TTGCAAGGTAGAGTATCCGGTTCGGTTTCTTCCGGTTCAGTTTCTTCCGGTTCAGTTTCAAGCGCAAGCAAAGCTTTTTCATTCAGATAATCTGTAACAATCTGTCCCGCTGCCTTTGCAGCATTCTGAATAAATGTGACATCAGGATTCCCGTCTGAAATCGTTGTCATGATAACGACAATATAAGGATAATCTCCGTCAACAAAGCAAGTTTCATGCCATACTGTCGAAACATTGCCGTATTTGACCGCTGTTGTGCCGGCAAGTACAGGACGTACATAAGAAGTTGTAGAATTACAAAGTCCATCCCAGACCGCTTCCCAGCAATCTCCGTTGTTACGGTTTTCATAGACTTTCTGCATGGCAGTGCGCATAAAATCAGCCGTAACGGGAGGAAAGCGTGGACTCGGTGTGCTGATGGCAACTGAATAGCCCCATTCCTGCACCATGCTGTTGAAACCTTCTGTTCCAAACAGATACACCAGCATATCATAGGCAACATTATCAGAATAACGCATGGCATAATCCAGAAGCTGTCGGATAGTATAGGATTTTCCGTATTCGTTCTTGCAAATGATGCCCGAACCGCCGTGATACCATGAGGATGTATATGTCATGGTTTCATCAAGAGAATGAACGCCGGCTTCAAGCTGAGTGCAGGCATAATAGGCATAAGGAAGTTTAATCAGGCTTGCCCCCAGAATTTCTACGTTTTTATGCCATGTGTACAGAACACCGTCTTCCAGATTGTAAACCAGAACAGCACTTGTTTTACTATAACCATTGACAAGATTATTCATCTGGGTTTTGCCGTCAGCAGCACGGACTGCAAAAGGCATCCGCAGGCACATAAAGCAGGCGATAAAAAATGCGATAATCTTTGTAAATTTTCTTTTTTTCATTTTTTCATACATACGCTCCTGTCTCAATAAAAATATTGCTATGTTTATTATAATAGAGAAAACAGAAGTTTGTCAAGAAAAATACAGTTATTTTTTCAAATATGCTGATTTTCAGCAGAGTCATTTTCTGAAAAAAAACTCTCTTTTGTGCTCCGTTTTCAATTTATTCATAATATTTGTGCATAATGCTCTAAAATTATTTAAAATTTTCTACTAAAAAAAGATGGATTTTTTTTCCGGAATATGTTATAATAAAAACATAGCCTCGTGAATGTTCTTTTTTCACGGGCAAAATCTAATCTTGGAGGTACAAACCAATGAGCAAGAAATATGTTTATCAGTTTACCGAAGGCAACGCTAATATGCGTGAGCTCCTCGGCGGTAAGGGCGCAAACCTCGCTGAAATGACTTCTATTTTCGGCAAGGACAGAGTCCCCCAAGGCTTCACTATTACAACAGAAGCTTGTACACAGTACTATGAAGACGGCGGTATCAGCGATGAAATTATGGCTGAAATCGAAGCTAACATCACTAAGATGGAAGAAGTTACCGGCAAGAAATTCGGCGATGTAGAAAATCCTCTGCTCGTTTCCGTTCGTTCCGGCGCAAGAGCTTCTATGCCCGGTATGATGGATACTATCCTCAACCTCGGTCTGAATGAAGAAGTTGTCGCTTCTATTGCTAAGAAGTCCAACAACGAAAGATGGGCTTGGGACTGCTACAGAAGATTCATCCAGATGTATTCTGACGTTGTTATGGAAGTCGGCAAGAAGTATTTTGAACAGCTTATCGACCAGATGAAGGAAAAAAGAGGCGTAAAGCAGGACGTGGAACTGACTGCTGATGACCTCAAGGAACTCGCTTCCCAGTTCAAGGCTGAATATAAGGCTAAAATCGGTACAGATTTCCCGACAGACCCCAAGGAACAGCTCATGGGTGCTATCAAGGCTGTATTCCGTTCTTGGGACAACCCCCGTGCAAACGTTTACAGACGTGACAACGACATCCCGTTTAGCTGGGGTACTGCTGTAAATGTACAGTCCATGGCATTTGGTAACATGGGTGATGACTGCGGTACAGGCGTAGCGTTCACACGTGACCCTGCAACAGGCGAAAAGAAGCTCATGGGCGAATTCCTGACAAACGCACAGGGCGAAGACGTTGTAGCCGGCGTTCGTACTCCTATGCCTATCGCTGAAATGGCTGAAAAGTTCCCGGAAGCTTTCAAGTCCTTCCAGGAAGTTTGCGCTACTCTGGAAAAGCACTACAGAGACATGCAGGATATGGAATTCACTGTAGAACATGGTCATCTGTATATGCTCCAGACCAGACACGGCAAGAGAACTGCTCAGGCTGCTCTCCAGATTGCCTGCGACCTCGTTGATGAAGGCATGAGAACTCCTGAAGAAGCTGTTGCTATGATTGACCCCAGAAACCTTGACACTCTCCTGCACCCGCAGTTCGATACCAAGGCTCTCAAGGCTGCTACACCTATCGGCAAGGGTCTGGGCGCATCCCCCGGTGCTGCCTGCGGTAAGATTGTCTTCACTGCTGACGATGCTGTTGCATGGGCAGAAAAAGGCGAAAAGGTTGTTCTGGTTCGTCTGGAAACATCCCCTGAAGATATTACAGGTATGAAGTCTGCACAGGGTATCCTGACCGTTCGTGGCGGTATGACTTCTCACGCCGCTGTTGTTGCACGTGGTATGGGTACTTGCTGCGTATCCGGCTGCGGTGACATCAAGATGGACGAAGAAAACAAGAAGTTTGAACTCGCTGGCAAAACCTTCAAGGAAGGCGATGCTATCTCCATCGATGGTACAACCGGTAACATCTATGACGGCATTATCCCGACTGTTGATGCTCAGATTGCCGGCACATTCGGCCGTATCATGGCTTGGGCTGACCAGTTCAGAACTCTGAAGGTTCGTACTAATGCTGATACACCTGCTGACGCTAAGAAGGCTCGTGAACTCGGTGCAGAAGGTATCGGCCTCTGCCGTACAGAACACATGTTCTTTGAAGAATCCAGAATCGCTGCTTTCCGTGAAATGATTTGCTCCGATACTGTTGAAGAACGTGAAGCTGCTCTCGAAAAGATTCTGCCTATGCAGCAGGCTGACTTTGAAGCTCTCTATGAAGCTCTGGAAGGCAACCCTGTTACTATCAGATTCCTTGACCCGCCTCTGCATGAATTCGTTCCGCAGGAAGAAGAAGACATCAAGAAGCTGGCTGATGCACAGGGCAAGTCTGTAGAAGACATTAAGAATATCATTGCTTCCCTGCATGAATTCAACCCGATGATGGGCCACAGAGGCTGCCGTCTTGCTGTAACTTATCCGGAAATCGCTAAGATGCAGACAAGAGCCGTTATCCGTGCTGCTATCAACGTGCAGAAGAAACATGCTGACTGGAATGTTGTTCCGGAAATCATGATTCCGCTCGTTGGCGAAGTAAAGGAACTGAAGTACGTCAAGGACGTTGTTGTAGCTGCTGCTGATGAAGAAATCAAGAACGCAGGCGCAAACCTCAAGTACGAAGTAGGTACTATGATTGAAATTCCTCGTGCTGCTCTGACCGCTGATGAAATCGCTAAGGAAGCTGAATTCTTCTGCTTCGGTACAAATGACCTGACACAGATGACCTATGGCTTCTCCCGTGATGATGCTGGCAAGTTCCTCGGCGCATACTATGACAAGAAGATTTTTGAAAATGACCCGTTCGCAAAGCTCGACCAGACTGGTGTCGGCAAGCTGATGGAAATGGCTGTCAAGATGGGCAAGGAAGTTCGTCCGGACATGCACATCGGCATCTGCGGCGAACATGGCGGTGACCCGACATCTGTGGAATTCTGCCACAAGATTGGTCTGAGCTATGTATCCTGCTCACCGTTCCGTGTTCCGATTGCAAGACTGGCTGCTGCTCAGGCTGCAATCAATGACAAGAAGTAATTTTTGCTTCTCGTTTTTGTGATGACAGTGAATGCTGTTTTGCAGTAAGTCAGGATTCGGAATGAGCCGGTGATACAAGCCGGATAAGAACCCCAAAATCTGTAACACATCTGAAACTGTGTGATTGATTATCGCTCAAAAATTCCCCCGTGCCGTAACACGGGGGATTTTTTTAGGCTTTCTGAATCTGCAATGCTTTGATGCATGTGCCCTGATGGAATACTAATTTTAAATCATGACAGCCGTCAGTTTCCAGTCTGACAGTGCAGAATTTGAAATCTTCATAACCGTCTGAAACCGGAATGCTGATTTCTGTCAGAGGAGTATCCGCATCATCAAGATAAACGGCAATCTTTGACGGGTCAATCGGTGCGGATGCCTCAACAGTCAGGCTATGGCAGTGACTGAAATCGCAGTTCTGGAAAATGATTTCATTGTGCCATTTCATGCCTCTGACATGCGTTGTACCCGAAAGCGGATTGGTGAAAATTTCTGTTCCGGCATGAGTGTCATATAATTCCGCACAGGTGATTTTTTCCAGATTTCTTGGCGGAATAATTTCACCGGAAATATGAATTGTTTCTGCAAGTTTTATATCCGTACAGGATGCACCAACCAGAATATCAAAATCACCGTCCTCCAGACAGAACCTTTCTCTTGATACATCATAGATTTCAAATTCCTCAAACGGGATGGTTTCACTGAATTCTGCTGTTTCTCCGGCTTGGATATGCATTCTTGCAAAGGCGCAGAGCTGAACTTCCGGACGCTGGATTCTGGTTGATTTTGCATGTGCATACACCTGAACCACTTCATCACCATCAGTATCAGAAGTATTTTTAATTTGGCAGTTCACCTGAATGCCGTTTTCGAGCGTTTTAATTTTCAGATTATCGTATGCAAAATGACTGTAGCTTAATCCGAATCCGAACGGATACAGCGGAATGCCGTCAAAATAACGATATGTCATTTTGGTTTTCATGATGTCATAGTCTTTGATGCTTGGCAAATCCTCATCGCCGGCATACCATGTAACAGGGCATCTTCCGGCAGGGTTGTTCTCGCCGAACAGCGTTTCCACAACTGCATGACCGAGTTCTGAACCGGCATGAGAACTCCATAAAATTGCATCTGGTATGCGGTCATCCCAGAGAAAACTATACGGATAACTGGAAATCAGAAGGAAAATCAGCGGAATTTTGTTCAGGCTGAGTACATCTTTTAGGAGGTCTATTGAGGTTCTCTGTTTGTTCGGCAGATAAATAGTTGTTCTGTCCCAGCATTCACGGGCGACTTGTTCGGGGTCATTTCCACCGCAGTAGATGACGGCATCACAGTCTTTTGCAAGATTCCATAATCTGCCGGCTGCATCGGAACTTCTCCGGAACGTGAAGAAATTTTTTTCTTTCGGTCTGGTTTCATGCTGACAAATCAACTGATTCTGTTCATTCACACCGAACAGATTGCCGTGCAGATAATCGCAAATCATATATTTATCTGCATGATGATGCCATTTCAGCCGGAGCGTTTCAGATGTAAACCAGCCATAGACTTCAGTTTTGCCTAATTTTACAGATTTTCCGTCAATGCAGACGAATCTTTTGGATTTGACTTCTTGCAGATTATTCCATTTATCCTCATTGTCATGCTCGCAAAGATAGAATTCAGATGCATGTGCTTCATCAGTGTCAGCGATAAGACAGTCGTTTTCATCAATGCGGACATACTTCTGATTCGGCGCAAGAATCTTGACAATATCCCAGCCAATATCATAGACGACTTCAAAGCCTTTTTCTTCGAGTGCCTGTTTTACGGAAATATTGTAACTTGCCGTTCCGGTATACCAGTCCATCAGATTGCAGTCAGCATTCTGACCGAACAGTCCGATTTTCTTATGTTTTTCAGGATTCAGGGGGAGAACATTTTCATGATTATCCAGCAGAACCATACCTTCACGGGCGGAACGGAGATTGAGTGCTTTATCAGCTTCGGTGTTGACATCATCAAGAGTGAAATCATCATAGGGAGTGGATTTATCGAATCTGCCAAGCAGAAAATGACTTTCCAGAATATTTCCGACAGCAGTATCAATATCAGATTCACTTAATAAGCCGTTTTCAAGAGCTTTCTGAGCAGAGGCGATAACACAGTCGGTGTTGTCGGTCATGCAGTCTGCACCGGCATACAGGCAAGCCTGTAAAGATTCCGCATGAGAAGCAAATGCATGATGTGCAGTTACATTCTGTGTAAAATCTCCGCCGTCTGTCACGATAAAACCGAGTTTCCATTCTTTCTTGAGGATATTTTTCAAATCATGATTGACCACAGCCGGTGCATGACAAATATCATTATAGGCAGTCATGACACTGTGCGCACCGCCTTTGACTACAGGCTTTTTGAATGCCTGATAATAATGCTCATGCTTTAATCTAGGATTCAGATTTGCATTTTCAAAAGCACGTTCCTGTTCATGATTGTTTGCACAGAAATGTTTCAGAGTCGGGATAGTTGCCCAGATTTTCGGGTCATCGCCTTTGAGACCTTTGGTATACATAGCGGACATTTCGCCTGTCAGAAAAGGGTCTTCGCCGTAGCATTCTTCAGTACGTCCCCAGCGTGGGTCACGGGACAAATCGACAGTAGGCCCCCACACCATCAGACCGCCTTTTTTATCTCCCTGATTGTAATAAGCACGGGCTTCACGGCCGGCAGTCAGGCCAATCTGATACATCATATCTTTATCGAAGCTCGATGCCATGCCGATAGGCTGCGGAAAAACGGTGGAAGGCTTTTCGGGTTCACGGTTGACAAGTCCTCTTGCAATTTCATGACCGACAAACCATTCCGGAATGTTTAATCTTTCAATCGGGAGCTGATGCGTTGACAGAAAATAAATTTTTTCTTCGAGTGTAAGCTGATGCAGTAAATCCTGCACACGGTCTCTGACGGGTAAATTTTCGTTTAAGTAATTGTACATAATCGCTATCCTTTCTTAATTTCACGTTTTTCGAGCAGAATATTATTTCTTGGATCGCCATAATCCAAATCACGCAGTATTTTTATAGTTTCCAGATTCATGAATAATTGGTTCTGTAATTTGGCATTGGCGCAGAAATCTTCAAGCGTATCGAATTCCTGTGTATCCAGATAGAATTTGATATCGAAAAAGCCTTTTTGCTGAGTATAATCCGAACTGATGCCGAGCGGATAGACCTGCTTTTTGTATTCGATTTCAAAGCTTGCTTCCGGAGCACCAATGTTTAGGCATTCCTGAAAGAAATCAATGATATCTGCCGGACGGCATACCAGAGGAGGAAAAGATTTCTTTTTGAAGATTTCAAATAATTTCATAATATAGATTTCCTCCTATTTGATTGCAAAAGCGGTTTTCCAGCCAAGCCAGACCCCCAGCAGACAGCAAAGTACACTGAAAATCATATACAGACCGCCTGTCAGATAGGATTTATTTTCCAGAAGCTGATAAGATTCCAGAGAGAAGGTCGAGAATGTGGTAAATCCTCCGCAGACTCCTGTTTTCAGAAACAGAATCAGATTTTCAGGAAGGGAACGTTTTTCAGAAATGCCGACTATCAGACCAATCAGAAACGCCCCCAGAATATTCGTGATGAAAGTCGGAAACGGGAATTCTGATTTCAGTGGGAACAGACTAATGGCATATCTTCCGGATGCGCCGACAGCTCCGCCAAGAGCGATAAAGAAGAATTTTATCATTTCAGAATCGCCTGCACTTCAGGAAAAAGAGAAAGACTTCTTTTCAGAATGCCGTGACAATGTGCAATCGCCGTTCCGTAGTTCGTTATAGGAATGCCTTGTTCTGTGGCGGTACTCTGCCGGAACTGAACAGCTTTCGGCGGAAGCATACACGCACCGCAGTGAACAACAAGCGCATAATCCTGTAAATCTTTCGGGAATTCCGTTCCGGAAGTCCATGAAAATTCCGGCTGACATCCGGCATGTTCAGCAATCCATTTCGGGAGCTTGACTGTTCCGATATCATTGCATTGTCTGTGATGCGTACAGCCTTCGGAAATCAAGACTTTATCACCGTTTTTAAGCGTATCGAGTGCCGATGCGCCACGGACAACTAATTCCAAATCGCCCTTATATCTGGCAAATAAGATAGAAAACGAAGTCAGCGGAATTTCTTCCGGCACTATCTTTGAAACTTTTCCGAATGCCTGACTGTCTGTAATCACCATACGGGGAGAGATTTTTTTCAGGACTTTCGGCAGTTCTTCTGGCTGACAGCAGACCGGAATCGCTCCTGCTTCCAGAGATGCCCGGATAATCTGTTGCTGAGGAAGAATCAAACGCCCTTTCGGAGCAGATTCATCAATCGGAATCACCAGAATTATCATATCATTTTTCTGAATCAAATCCGAAATCAGGGGCTTTGCGTTTGTCTGCGGACAGACCTGCTTTGCGATAAGCTCTTTCAGTTCGTGAATATTTTCGCCTGTTTTCGCACTGATGCAGATTTCCGATGTCGATTTGATTTCCGGCTTGTGCAAATCCGATTTGTTATAGGCGATAATATAAGGCAGTTTCCGTTTCTGGAATTCCTGAATCAGATTTTCATCAAGTTCCGATTTGCCTTGTGTGCCGTCAATCACCAGAACGGCAATATCTGTTTTTTCGAGAACTTGCAGAGATTTTTCGACTCTTAATTTGCCGAGTTCTCCGGAATCATCCAGACCGGCGGTATCAACAATCATCACCGCACCCAGCGGAAGAAGTTCCATCGCTTTATAAACAGGGTCAGTTGTCGTGCCCCTGACATCCGAAACTACGGATAATTTCTGACTTGTCACGGCATTGACGACACTGGATTTTCCGGCGTTTCTTTTTCCGAAGAAAGCAATCTGAATTCTTTCTCCGGAGGGAGTTGCATTCAAACTCATGATAATATCACTTCTTTCATAGTATAAAATATTATTTTTCTAAATTATAACATATCTGTCACCGGATTGCAATATTATTTTCCGAAAATTCATTGACAAACCCTGATTTTTATGCTATAATATGCCTGTAAGTTGATTGGATTGTATTGTATCCCTGCTTGTCGGGGAATAATAACAAGGAGGAAACTAACATGAAAAAATTAAACACAAAATCCATTGTCATGCTCGGCGTACTGACTGCGTTCGTGATTATCTTTTCCACAACGCCGATAGGTTCTATTCCGATAGGCCCTCTTGTCATTACCCTGAATATTATCCCGATTGCGCTTGCAGGAATTGCATTAGGCCCTGTAGGCGGAGGCATTATAGGCGCAATGTTCGGATTATTCAGCTTTTTGCAGGCGGCAGGTGTGATTCAGGGAACAGGTTTTGCACATACGTTATTCAGCATCAGTCCGCTGGCGACATTTGTACAGTGTGTTGTTCCCAGAGTGCTGGATGGTCTGTTAGTGGGTTTGATTCATAATGCAGTAGCGAAATTCAATAAAGAAACTGCATGTTTTGTGACCGGCTTTTTCTCTGCGTTTCTGAATACACTCTTTTTCATGACTTCTCTGGTACTGCTTTATGGCAATACAGAGTATTTACAAGGCCTGATTGATGGCAGAAATATTTTTGCTTTTGTGATTGCCTTTGTGGGCATCAATGCAGTAACAGAAATGGTTTCTTCTACTGTTATCAGCGGTGCAGTCGGTGTGGCTCTCCAGAAAGCAAGACTGATTCATAATCCGTCAGTACAGGCATCTTAAAGATTTTTGATAAAAATAACACAGCTCTGAAGCGGAAACTTCAGAGCTGTTTTTATTTTTTCCTCTGCTGTTCGAGTAGCTGAACGATATTTTCAGAGATACGTTTCTGATTGTGAGCATCCAAACTGCGGTACATGGTGACAAGAGCGACTTGGTCTTTAATGCTCATAGATTTTTTCTGATTTGACAGCCCTGCTAGATAGTCAAGGGAAACATCATAAAATTTTGCCAGAATAATGGCTTTTTCTAGTGGAATGTCAGTTTCTCCCCGTTCATATTTTCCGTAGTGATTCATGGAAACGCCGATTAATTCAGCAACTTGCTTTTGTGTCAGGTCGGCATCCTCTTTTAAATCTTTTAATCGTTGATAGAATCCCATAAAAACACACCCTTTCAAATGTTTTATACTAAAATTATAACATATAGAATGCAAAATTATAAATACTAAATTCTTTAGATTGGATATTATTAAAAATCACTTTGATTTATTGCTTGTGAAAAGCAACAAATCAAAGTGATTTTATTTGTCATTTTTGCT
>JAFRMZ010000283.1 GCA_017430465.1 Oscillospiraceae bacterium | reverse complement strand
GCTTATCTTTTTCACGCATGTGCAGAAGATTTCCAAACGTGTTCGCCAGCCCTCCGCCGAGCTGTAAAGCTGCGCCTTCACGTCCGGCACTTCCGCCGACAAAGTGCGTGATGATGGTCGAGATAAATATCAAAGGGGCTGTCTGTACCGGTATCTGTGCTTCTGACCGCAGAGATGCCAGAATCATATTTGTGCCTTTATCATGCTTGTCATGTGTAATCCAGTAAAGAAAAACTATCAGCACACCGCCGGCAGGCATAAGTGCATAGCACCATAAATGTTCATTCCGGAACTGCGTGCTGAAACTAATGCAATTTACAAATTCCGTTCCGACAATGCCCAGCACACTCCCCAGAATCAGTGACAGCACCGTCCACCGGAACAAAAGCCGGATATGCAGAAGTCCGTGCATCAGAATCCGCAGACATCGTCCACGATAATAATAAAAACGTTCTGATGTCTTATGCTGAAATGAAAATTTTTGCAAGAATAAAACCTCACTTTCCTGAATTTTGATTTTTTTGTTGAAAAACTGTTTACAATTTGTCATTTTTGTGTTATAATAAAAGTCGTGATGATTTACGCTCTGCCAGATTTTTATCAGAAAGGAGTTCGCATGGCTGTTCAAAAAAAAATCCGGCGCAGACCGCGCTATGACCGCTTACTTATCGCAGGAATTCTCTTGATTGCCTGTATTCTGCTGATTTCCGGATGTGTAAAAAAAAGAAAAACAAAACAGAATACCGAAGAATCCGGAAATGTTGTTGAGAATATCACCATCACAAACGAAACTGCCAATGCAGAAAATTATCCGAAAATTTCGATTGAAACATCTAAAGTACATTCGGGAAATCTGATTCTTGTCAACAAGGCATTTCCATGCCAGATTGATGCCGAAGCCGTGAAAAACGGTACATCTTCCGAAATTCAGTTTGTAACAATCAAGAGTATTCTGGATACGAAAAACGGCACAAAGCCATATACGGCTTCTGACTGGGAAGTCGGCCTTGACAGAGCCGCCGCACATGCAATGGACAGATGGTTTGAAACATTCAGTCAGGAAACCGGAATTCATGACCTGCGCATGATTGGAGGCTACAAGCCGGAATCTGCTGACCCCGATTTCCAGACAGGCAGAACGCTGACCATCGGTGTATTTCCGGAAACGGGAAGTTCTTACGCTTACCGTCCGGAAAACGAGTATGCATGGCTTTCGGAACATGCTGCGGAATATGGTTTTATTCTGCGCTATCCGGAGGGCAAGGATGATTATTTTGATGATGAAATTACTGAACGCAGAACTGCTACATTCCGTTATGTGGGAATTGCAGCGGCATCTTACATCACCACACGTAACATCTGTCTGGAAGAATTTTTGCAGGAAATCCGGCAGTATTCCGTCAGCAATATGCTGGTTGTCAAAAACGGTTCAGATTCGTTCGGGATGTATTATGTTCCGGCGGATTTGCATAATGAAACAACCTCGTTTGCCATTCCGTCCAATCAGAGTTCCTATGATATTTCCGGCAACAACGCAGACGGTTTTATCGTGACGATATACGAGTAAAGCATCAGAGCCCCTGTAAATGAAAATCAGGAGTATATTCACTTTTAGCAGAAGATTTTTCCTGACAGTAACCCGAAAAACCAAGCTCCTGTACAGTTTTCAGAACACTGTAATATTCCATTTTGGTGATGCGCCTGTTCAGTTCCGGATATTGCTGATTCTGCATAGGCGTATACTGGGACATCAGGCTTAATAAAAAGCTGTCCGAAGAAAAAATTTCTGCCAGATGTTTCAGAAGTGCAACAGATTCCTGACGATGGCCGGGCATGACCAGATGCCGGACAATACAGCCTTTTTTTATCAGTTGTTCTTGAAAGACAGGCTTTCCCGTCTGCCGGAGCATTTCTTGCAGGGCAGATTCTGCAATTTCAGGATAATCCGGAGCATGAGCATAATTTTCAGCAGTCTGGGCATAGAAGAATTTAAAATCCGGAAGATAGACATCAATCAGACCTTCAAGAGATTTCAGGGTTTCGGCGAATTCGTATCCGCCGGAATTGTAGACTACAGGGATTTTTAAATTCGGCTTGGCACGTTCCAAAGCCGGAATCACCCACGGCAGAACATGGCCTGCTGTTACCAGATTGATATTATGTGCGCCCTGTTCCTGCAATTCGAGAAAGATTTCTGCAAGCCGTTCCGGAGAAATTTCCTTTCCGAAATTCTGATTGGAAATAGGTTCATTCTGGCAAAAACAGCAGCGCAGCGCACATCCGGAGAAAAACACTGCTCCTGAACCGTTTGTTCCGCTGATGCAGGGTTCTTCCCAGAAGTGAAGCATTGCTGCTGCTGACCGGATGCCTGCACCGCTTCCGCAAAAGCCTTTGTTTCTGATTCTGTCTGCATGACACTGTCGGGGGCAGAGCGTACAGTTTTCAGGATTAAATTTAATAAAAATCACCTCTATCTGATTATAGCATATTTCAGAATATTTTGCAACCCGAAGTTTTATGAAATAATTTGAATATTCATAAATGTTTAATATTATTCATAAAAATTTTACTCATAAAACGTTATCGAAAATGCCTGTTTTCTTGACTTTTTAAGCTTAATGTGCTATAATAAGTTTAAAATATCATGATATTTTAAAAAACAAGGAGGGATATTTCTTATGAAAAAACATACTTTAATTTTAACTGCTGTTACTGCATTGTTCCTGCTGACCGGATGTCAGTCATCGGAAAATCAGAATACTTCAACTCTTTCTTATCCAATCACCATTCATGCCGGATATTCTACAGCCGAAGATGACCCCAGAGGTCTTGCACTCAAAATCTTTCAGGATACCGTACAGG
>JAFRMZ010000282.1 GCA_017430465.1 Oscillospiraceae bacterium | reverse complement strand
TGAAAATCCGGTATGCTGTTTTTGTTAAAGTATCAGAATTCCAAATTTTGCCTATTTCTGGTGTAAAAACCATTATATTTCAAGATGGAGAATGTGAAACGCTGTTTACACCGGTTTCTGTTCCGTCAGATTCTGTTGCTTATATCATTTTGACATCGGGAACGACAGGAACACCAAAAGGCGTAGAAATTACACATTGTGCCGCATTGAATACCATTCATGACATCAACAAAAGATTATCTTGTACTTCTGATGATAATGTACTTGCGGTTTCTTCTGTTGACTTTGATTTATCTGTTTATGATATTTTTGGCACGTTCACATTTGGCGGTACACTTATTGTAATTCCGCAGAAATATTACAGGGATGCTGTTTTCTGGCTGAAAGCAGTTCAGCAATATCAAGTAACATTATGGAATAGTGTTCCGCTGCTGTTTGATATGTTACTGACAGAAGCAGAAAATGCAAATCAATCTTTGCCGCTTAGAGCGGTTATGCTCTCAGGTGACTGGATTATGTCAGAATTATATCACAGAATGTGTCAGAAAACAGTAAATTGTCGTTTTATCGGTATGGGCGGTGCAACGGAAGCCTCTATCTGGTCTAATTGGTATGAAGTCACTTCTGATTCTGATTTGCGTGGAAAATATATCCCCTATGGATGGGCATTGCAAAATCAGGCTTACCGCATTGTAAATGCTTATGGTGAAGACTGTCCGCATTATGCAGTAGGAGAACTCTGGATTGGCGGAAAAGGACTTGCAGTCGGATATTGTGAAGACCCGCAGAAAACAGCAGATAAATTTCTGACAGATGGCAATTCAAGATGGTACAGAACAGGAGATAAAGGCTTTTTTGCAGCAGATGACTGTATTATTTTTCTTGGCAGAATTGACCAGCAATGCAAAGTTCGTGGGCATCGTATTGAAGTCGGAGAGATTGAAAAACATCTTGAAGAATATTTGAAGCCATGTCCTGTGATATGTTTTCCCGCAGGCAATGGGGAAGTGTTCAATCATCTGGAGGCTTGTGTCATAACAAAAGAACCTATTTCTGAAACAGTTTTAGATTCCGCACTTGCCTATCTTCGGAAACGGTTGCCGGCATATATGATTCCAACTGTCATTCATACCTGTGATGAGATGACTTTGTCTTCAAATGGGAAAATTGATAGGAAAAAAATTGCTGCGCTAACAAAATCTTCCGTTCAGAAACACGAGGAAAACCAGATTACTGAAGAAACACCAACAGCCGACACGGAAACTTTGCAGAAATTAAAGAAACTCTGGTGTGAAAACCTGAACACAGACCATGCCGAACTGGAAGATAATTATTATTTTTCAGGTGGAGATTCTTTAAAGGCAATTCGATTCAGTTCTGAAATCAGTAAAACATTTGAAATTCAGATTTCAACTGCTGAAGTTCTGGAAGCTCAGACATTAGAGGGAATTTTGTTAAAAATTCTTAATATTTGCAAACAAAGTTGATTTTCATAATTTCATAAAATGTAAAGAAACAGCAATATAGCTTATGACAAGCTGTATTGCTGTTTGAAAGGAGATTTTTATGGCGCAAGAAAAAAAAGAGAAACAACCTTCTGTTCTTTCTCGTTTGATGCCCTATAGCGGAAATTATCAGGTTTTTGCTTATATATCATGGATTTTGGCAGCAGCAAGTGCTGTTTTTATGCTGTTAGTGTATCAGAATATCTGGAAAATTGTGCAGGAAGCTGTAACAGTTGCACCGGATTTTAGCACGGCAGAGAATATCGAAAAAAATGCTTGGCTTGTATTGACAGATTCTTTGTTAAGTGTGATTTTATATATTGCTGCATTGCTATGTTCTCACATGAATTCATTTCGTGTTGCTTCAAATATTCGTCAAAAACTTGTTCAGCATATTGTCTTTCTTCCGCCCGGTGAAAAAGACCGAATCGGAAGCGGTGCACTCCGCCGGATTATTTCTGATTCCAGTGAGGCAACAGAAACCTATCTGGCACATCAGCTCCCAGACCAGTATAAATCAACTGCTCTTTTTATAGGCTTGTTGATTTTAATGTTTCGCAGCAACTGGAAACTTGCATTGATTTGCTTGATTCCGGCAGTTATTGGGTTTATGGCAATTATGTCTATGGCAGGGTCAGGACTTCGTGAAAAAATGACCCAGTATCAGAATGCTTTATCTGATATGTCTAACGAAGCAGTAGAATATGTGAGGGGCATTCCAGTCGTCAAAACTTTTGGACAAACTATTTTCTCTTTTCAGCGTTTTAAAGATGCGATAGACCGTTATTCTAAATGGGCAGCAGATTATTCTGTCAGTGTAAGAACACCTATTTTAATTTATACTGTTGCCATCAATACGACTTTTGCGTTTTTGATTCTGGCAGCAAAAATGTTCACAAGCAGTGGCATTAGCAGTGAATTTTTATCAGATTTACTGTTTTTCATTATCATTTCTCCGATTATTACCAGTATGCTGACGAGTCTGATGTCTACAAATAAAACCAAAATGACAGTAGAAGATGCACTGAATCGTGTGGACAGCGTTTTAAATATTGAGCCGTTGCAGACTTCTAACAGCAAACATATAGAAAATACTTCAATTCAGTTTGAAAATGTTACATTTGGCTATGACAAAGAACATGATGTTTTGCATGAACTTTCTTTCCAGATTGCGCCGGGGCAGACATATGCTTTTGTTGGGGCGAGCGGAAGTGGCAAATCTACCATTGCAGCACTCTCTGCACGGTTCTTTGACCCACGGGAAGGAAGAATTTTAATTGGTGGTGTCGATGTTCGGGATATCCCAAAAGAAGAACTGATGAATCACATTTCTTTTGTGTTCCAGAATACCAATCTCATCAAAGGGACAATTCTGGATAATATCCGGCTGTCAAAGCCGAATGCTTCCGAAGAAGAAGTGCTGGAAGCATTACGCATTGCACAATGTACGGATATTATTGAAAAATTTCCGCAGGGAATTCATACTGTAATCGGTGCAAAAGGTGTTTATGTATCTGGCGGTGAACGGCAGCGGCTGGCAATTGCAAGAGCTGTCCTGAAAAATGCAGAAATTTTGATTCTTGATGAAGCAACTGCTTTTGCAGACCCGGATAATGAAAATAAAATTCAGATTGCTTTGACAAATCTTGCAAAGAATAAAACAGTACTCATGGTAGCACATAGACTTTCTACTATTAAAAATGCAGACTGTATCTGTGTGATTGAAAATGGCAGAATCAAAGAATCCGGCAGTTTTGCAGAATTGACAGCACAAGGCGGTTTATTTGCCTTCATGTGGAAAGAATATAATCAGTCTGTGGAATGGAGGCTCAATCACGATGAAAAAATGGCTTAAACATAGATTTGCCCTGACGGATGCCGGCGTGAAATCTGTTATTGTCGGCAGTATTGAAACAGCAATACAGAATATTTCATATATGTTGCCGGTAGGGCTACTGTTTCTCTTGATTAAAGATATGCTGAATGATACTTTTCAGGAGCATACAATGATTTATCTTATCGGTGGGATTGTCTGTCTTGTTTTTATTTATATAATCAGCTATTTTCAGTATAATGAAACATATCTAGCAACTTATGTGGAAACTGGAAAACGAAGAATCAATCTTGCTGAAAAATTACGAAAAATTCCGCTTTCTTTCTTTGAAAAACGTGATTTGGCAGATTTGACAACTTCTATTATGAATGACTGTGATGTTTTGGAACAAAGTCAGTCTCATTTTGTACCGCCGTTAATTGGTTCTATGCTTTCTACAGTAGTAATGGCCATTTCTTTGTTTGCCTTAAACTGGAAATTGGCACTCGCTGTATTTTGGGTATTGCCGATTTCTTTTATTGTAATTATCAGTTCTTCTAAAATGCAGAATATACTTTCTGCGAAAACTTCTGCTGCGAAAATCGAATATGAAGCAGGCGTTCAGGAATGTATCGAAGTAACAAATGACCTTCATGCGAATAATGCAGAAGAAGCTTATCTGCATGACCTTGTGCAGAAAATAAAAAATTACGAGAAAAGCAGTGTCATGGGCGAATTTGGAAAAGCTGCATTTATTGCTTGCTCCAGTTTAATTCTCAGGTTAGGAATTGCTACTGTTATTTTAACTGGTGCAAATCTCTTGCGCACAGGGGAAATTGATTTATTGATGTTTATCTTTTTTGCCCTTGTTGCTTCAAGAATATATGACCCATTAGATTCTGCATTGCAGCATTTAGCAATTTTAATTTCTACGAATCGAAATATTGAGCGTATGAATGAAATTATGGAGCAAAAAATGCAGTCTGGTCATACAGAATTGACAAACCAGGGCTATGATATGATATTTGAACATGTGAAATTTGCGTATCAGAAAGAAGAAACTGTGCTGAATGATGTTTCTTTTACTGCCAAACAAGGAACTGTAACAGCATTAATTGGCCCGTCCGGCGGCGGAAAAACGACAATTTCCCGGCTTGCTGCACGATTTTGGGATGCTACTTCCGGTAAAATTACAATCGGAGGCATGGATATTTCTGAAACAGACCCCGAATCTTTAATGTCACTTTTTTCGATTGTTTTTCAAGATGTTATTCTGTTTAATAATTCTGTGATGGAAAATATCCGTGTCGGAAATCCAAATGCTACGGATGAACAAGTCATAGAGGCGGCACGGCTTGCCAATGTAGATGTTTTTGTTGAAAAATTACCTGAAAAATATCAGACATTCATTGGAGAAAATGGCAGCAATCTTTCCGGCGGTGAACGGCAGAGAATTTCAATTGCCCGTGCTTTTTTGAAAAATGCACCGATTATTTTATTGGACGAAGCTACAGCTTCTCTTGATGTGGAAAATGAAACATTAGTCCAAACAGCATTGTCACGGCTGATTCAGAATAAAACGGTTTTAATCATTGCACACAGAATGCGTTCTATTGTAGGAGCTGACCAGATTGTAGTTCTGAAAAATGGTGTAGTGGCAGAATCTGGCACACCTGCTGAATTATTGCAGAAAGACGGCATTTTTAAAAATATGTGCCGTTTACAGAGTGAAAGCGTAAACTGGACAATTTCATAAGAGAGAGGAGAATGTTCATGATTTCAGAAGATATCAAAAAACAGCTCAGAGAAAAATATATCTGTACTGGTTGTTGGGGAAATGATACTTTCGCAGAAATGCTGAAAAAAATTTCTGAACAGTATGGAACTAAAATTGCAGCGAAAGATGAACAAATGGAAATTTCCTTCCGGCAATGGAATGAACTGGCAGAACAGTATGCAGTCTTTTTCTATCAAGAAGGCCTCAGAGAAGGGGACAAAGTCGTTTTACAGTTGCCAAATTCTGTAATGTTTCTGATTATTTGTTTTGCCATGTTTAAGCTGGGGGTAGTGCCTGTATTGGCTCTGCCTGCACATAGAGAACATGAAATTTCTGCTTTTATCGAAAAAACAAATGCCAAAGCCTATATTATACCCAAACGGCATCTTGGATATGATTATACTGAAATGGCAGAAATTTGTATTAAAAATACATGCTGTAAAGTATATTATGAAGAAAATCTGTCGGATATGGATATGACAGGAAAAATGCCTGTATTATGGGAACTTTCTGTATCATCATACGATACGGCTGTATTGCTAGTATCCGGCGGAACAACAGGAATCCCAAAACTGATTCCCCGGACTCATGCAGATTATCTCTATGATGCATCATTGTTTGCAAAAGTTGTAGGCATGAATGAAAATACAGTATTTCTAGCCTCTATTCCAGTAGCACATAATTTTACTTTCGCAAATCCAGGTGTCATAGGAACAGCAATGAACAGCGGTAAAATTATACTCTCTCGAAATGGTAGTGCTGATGAAATTTTAGATTATATCGAAACAGAAGGCGTAACGATTACTTCGCTTGTTCCCTCACTGCTTGCGATAACTGCACAGATTGCAGAACTGTATGACCCTGAACAGCTTTCCTCATTAAAAACAGTATTGGTAGGTGGTGCAGTATTGCCCCCCGATGTCTTGGAACTTGCGGAAAAAAATTTACATTGTCATGTACGGCAGGTTTTTGGAACAGCAGAAGGAATGAACTCCATTACCCCAGAAGATATGCCTTTAGAACAAATTCCTGACTGTCAGGG
>JAFRMZ010000281.1 GCA_017430465.1 Oscillospiraceae bacterium | reverse complement strand
CTGTACCCGAAACTCAATCCCGCTTATCTGGAAGGAGCGTTTGCTATGAATATCAGAAATGAAAATATCAAGAAATTTGATGTCAGCGAATTTTATGACTATCTCAGAAGTCAGGCCGGTACGTATGTGCTTTGCTTCGATGTCGTCAACCTGATGCCGATTAACGAGAATTTCGGCAGAGAAGCCGGCGATAAGGTCATTCTGGAATCGTTCCGCAGAATCAACGAATCCGCCGGAGAAAATATGCTCTGCCTGCGTATGGGCGGTGATGAGTTTGTTATGATTACTGCATCTGCCGACAAAGAACAGGTAACTGCGATTGCGCAGGATGTTCTTTCCCATAACGGCGAAACAACAGTTTTTTCAGGCGGTGAAGTTCCCGTTTCTCTCCGGTGCGGTGTGATTGTGATTCAGAATCATCTGAAATATTCCGTTCTCTGCGAGGATTTCAACAAAGTGTTGGAAAAAGCCAGACAAACCGGAACAATCGCATTTTCAGAAGCATAAAAAAACCTCACGGATTCGCTCCGTGAGGTTTTTTTATATCTGAGCCGGTTCGGGCAGAATGTGATTGTCCAGATTTGCGACTTTGTTTTTATAGATGCGCTTTAACAGGAACATTCCGACAATTGCCGTACTGAATTCGGCAATCAGGAAAGCTGTCCAGACAAGCCATGTTCTGCCGGAATTCTGCTTTGCAATGTGCGCAAATAACAGAATAAACGGAAAAATTATCACTAGCTGGCGCAGAAGCGAAATCACAAGCGATTCTATTCCGCCGTCCAGTGCCTGATATATCCCTTGCAGGGCGATGTTGATTCCGGCAAACAGGAAACTTAACGAAATCAGATGCATCGCACTGATGAATAATTCCGCTGTTTCTCCGTCCATGCTGAACAGGTGCGCAAATGCCCCTGCGGAAAGTTCCGCCATGAATGTTCCGGCAAGCATCAGAATTCCTGTATACAGCAGGCCAAATTTTACGCCGTCCCGTATTCTGTTCTTGTTTCCTGCGCCGTGGCTGAATGCAATAACCGGAGTAATCGCATCACGCAGGCCAAATGCCATGAACAGCACAAACTGCTGAATTTTATAATACATTCCGTAGGCTGTCTGCATCGGAACACTGATTTTTACAAGTATGATATTCAGCCCGTAAGTCATGAACGACATAAGTGCCTGCGCAATAATCGCAGGCAGGCCAATCTGATAGATTTCTCTGATAATCTGCAAATCCGGCTTCAGATACAGAACAGAATTTTTAATCTGTTTATTCATCTGGAAATGAAAGAAGATTCCAAGTCCTGCGGAAACAATCTGTCCGATAACTGTTGCAGTCGCTGCACCTTTTACACCCAGTTCCGGACATCCCAGAAGTCCGTAAATCATAATCGGGTCAAGTATCATGTTTACAACTGCCCCTGCAATCTGCGCTATCGTGGAGTAAAGAGAATTTCCGACTGCTTGCAGTAATTTTTCAGCAATCGAAAACAGTACAATCCCGAATGAACAGATACAGCAGATTCTTAAGTAAGATACGGACATCTCCAAGGTGAGTGCGCTGGTTTCGGCTGATGCCTGCGACAGGACATAAGGTCTGACTCCGAAAATGCCGAACAGCACGAACAGCACGAACATCACACCGGCAAGAAAAAACGCATTTCCGGCAGTTTTTCCAGCTTTTTCAGAATCTTTCCTGCCGAGGCACTTTGAGACAAGTGCATTCATGCCGACTCCTGTCCCGATGCCGAAGGCAACCATAAGCATCTGCGCTGGAAAAACCAGTGTCAGTGCGTTGGCAGCATCTGCGCCGGTTTCTTTCATGTTCGAGACAAATGCACTGTCAACAATGTTATACACTGCCTGCAAGACCATCGAAAGAATCATAGGTGTACCCATATTCCGGAGCAGTTTCGGCACGGGCATCACGGCCATTTTGTTTTCTGTCTGAGATTTCAAAAAAAACACCTCTTTAAAAATTGAAAATAAACAAAAAAATCGTGCAGAAAGCGTATAATCTGGAGTTACGCTTTCGCTGCACGATTATGGTATTATCATAACAGATTTTTCCGGAATTTGCAAGAGACATTCTGCACAAAGATTTTCAAGATTGCAAGCCGAAATTTTTACAGATACTGACTTCCGGCATTTCGTTTTTTAATCAGCCGAACATCAGGGCCTCGAAATTCTATACTTTCATAGACTGCAAACAGCCGTGACATAATACGTTCCTGATATTGTTCGTTTAACTGCTGCCAATTTAAATTTGTGCTGATAATTGTAGGAAGATTACGGTTAATTCTGGTATTGATAATTGTATAGACAACCGAAAGATTGAATTGTGTCTGAAATTCTGTCCCTAAGTCATCAAGCACCAGAAAATCTGTATTTAAAAGTAACTGAAGTGTATCTTCTTCAGATTTTTCACGGCTGAAATGTTCATGTTCAATTCTGGAAATTAAATTGCCAATAGAATCATAAATCACCTCATAGCCTTGTTTTAAAACTTCAGTTACAATAGAAAGCGAAAGATGTGTCTTTCCAACACCAACATCTCCGAAAAACAGCAGACTGGAAGCATGGGGATGAAAATTAGCAGCATACTGCCGGCATCTCTGCAAAATATTTGACATGCTGGCATAGCAATTTATACCATCATCAGTGATTTTTCCCTTATAATATTCAAGATTGAACTGATTAAAATTACAAAGTTTCAATTGTGTCTGCTGTGTCATTTCCATAGTACCAAGAGAAGCAATTAGTTTTTCCAGACAGGAACAGTAGCCGCCTTCGGAATAGCCAGTGTCCTGACATTTTTCACAAGTGTAATGAATATCCAGATAATCTGCCGGATAACCATGATTTACTAATAATTGTGCACAATAACGCTGTGCCTGCAAATTTTGACGTTTCAGAATTTCAATATCTTCTCCCATCAGGATTCTAGTAGAAGTCTGCGCAAGCTGATAATTGATTTCGGCAATCTCCGGAATTTTATCATTGATTTCCTGATAATGCTGTTCGTTTTCGGTTTTCGCTTTGATACGGCGCATGGAAATTGTCTGCATTGCTTTCTGAAATATCTTCTGATTCATGTTGAAGCTTCTCCTTCCTCAAAGTGAAATTGATTTACCACACTCATATATTCATTCATTTTCTGACGTTCCTTTTCGGTCATTTCTTCAGTTGTTTTTTTCTTTTTGCTGCCTTTTTTATTTTTCGCAAGCAGTTTTTTGATATATTCATCATGATTTTTCTCGGCATCTTTAAGCTCTGCAATCTGATTTTCATGCCATTCGGTCAGAATCGAATGAATATATTTGAAATTAACTTTTCCGGTGGCTTCTACAGACAAATCACGGGCATATTTGAGCATTTCTTCTGAAAAGCCCATCGGTTGCCATAGTTCGATAAATTCTTTTTGATTCTTAGTCGGACGGGCATCCATCTCAAACACACGGCAGATGTAATTCTGATAGGTATAAAATTCCATCAGTTCCCTGACCTTGCGTCCGGCTGATTCCGGTGTCATAATATCATCTTCATACCAACTGTAGGCGATTTTGTTGATATACTGCTGATTGAATTTTTCAATATCATAACAGTATTTCAGCAGAATCAGAATCACTTCCGCCGGCATTCCCAGATAGCTGTACATCCAGATAAGAGATTTTGTCTGCATGACATAGAACGAACCTTTGTAGTACTGCGTCTGCACCGTGCGGATAAGTTTCCGGATTTCCGGAGATGAATTCTGCATTTCCTGAATATCTTCATTGCTGAAAAAATCAATCAGTCCGAGATGACTCCTGTCAAGCACATTCGGCATTTTCTCCTTTTGTTCCGGCGCAGGGGAAAGCTCCGGCAGTTCGGGAACGGGTGCAGGTTCGGGAACAGGCGCAGAAAAAGGCATATCCTGTATGCTGACCTTCGGGACAGGAACAGGCTTCGGCGCAGGCTCAGAAGGGAATAATTCAAGCTGTTGGCCTTCGGATTTTTCTTCCAGAATGTTGAACTGCATCCAGAAATCAAACGCATCCTGTACGGATTCTTCTGTCAGCCGGAGTCCCGATGCTATCTGCGATACGCTGAACTGTCTGTCCGGTGTGCGGAGCAGATATAATAATACTTTCAGATGGTTTTCCTTTGCGACTTTGATAAAATTATCCACCACTGCCGAAGGTATCGAAAACGCATGAAAACCAAAATTGACTTGATATTCCATAAAATCAGCATTACTCCTGAATCGTTGTGTCTACATAGGCATCATCGGCAGTCTGATAGCCTTTTCTGCCAAGAAAAGAAGAAATCAGCCGTATGACTGCATGAATGAGAAAGCCGATTCCAATGATTCTGACCGTGTCATTCATGACTGACATGGGGCGTGTCATCACGTAAATTCCCAGAAGCGCACTCAGCGCACAAAGCACAAACCCTGTCCGCCAGCCGGATACCTCCTGACGGAAACTGAAATTCCGGTACATACCGGAAACCGAACTGCTCAGAATCCAGAAGCCGAATAATACCGGAATCAGGAATTTCAGCAGAGACGGAACAACTTCCAGAAGAATTCCGGCAACAAGAAATAAAATCCCATAAGAGATATTCTGCTGAAAGCGCAGTTTCGGAAACAGGCACAATAACAGCAGAATCCCGCCCGCAGTACAGCAAAGCCCCCCCAGGGCTTTACAGGCGGATGTGAGAAAATCCGGCTTTGCCGTAAGGATAATGCCGGCTATCAGGGTTATCAGTGAAAATAAGTTAGTATACCAGAACGTCTTCCAGTTGATTTTTTTCATCATACATCTTCACACTCCTTAATGATAAATTATGCAGATTATAATATATATTTTTATAAATAATGCCTCAGCCATTTCAGATAGAATTTCCGGAAAATACCTGCCTGCTGATACATCCCCTCTGCAAGCGCATTTGCAGTACGGGTCAGATAATGCAGTTCGCTGTTCGTCACCGGATGCGGACTGTAACGGAGCTTTGCACCAATCTGCACCGCTGACGAAAGACTGTAAACAGAATCCATATACTGCGAACAGAGCGTTTCGGATTCTTCTACCAAATCACCAATGATTTTTCCTTTGGTATGCACGCCACATTCCCGAAGCAGTTCGGTCAGATACTGATAGGCGCAGAAAGATGCTTTTTTCCGGTCATCCTGCGCAAGCCGTGCCTGCCGTTTCCGGAGAACTGCCAGACGAACAATCCGCAGAATCAAAGCAGTCAGACAAAGCAGTGCCGAAATCGTCAGAATACTGATGATTACCAGTATATTCGCAGGAATGCCGGCAGGGGCAGAAAGTTCCGGAACAGAAGTTTCTGTTTCGTGTTCTGGTTCGGAAACTTCCGGAACGGGAACAGTCACCGGCGGTACAGTCTCCGAATGTTCCGTTTCCGGCACATAGGTGATTTCCGGCGAAATGTGTGATGTGAAATAAGAAAATGTGAATTCAAACGGAATCCAGCCGAGTCCGCTGATATAGATTTCCGTCCATGCGTGGGCATTGCTGTCCAGAATGTCGGAAGTCCATGCTGTATCGCCGTTTTTATCCTGCGAGAGCGTGAGCGTTCCGGACTGGGAACAGTCAATCATATAGCCTTCGCAGTATCGGGCAGGGATGCCGGCCATTCTTGCAAGCACTGTTCCGGCGGTGGCATAGTGTTCGCAGTAGCCCTTTTTGTTTTCAAGCAGAAACCATGCAGTATGGTCAGTATCTGCCGGCGTTTTTCCGGGAGCAAGCGTATAGCTGACAGTATCGCAGACTCTGTTGCGGAGCAGTTCCAGCCGGAGAAATGTTTCTGCCGGAGATGCTGTTCTGGCATCGAAGCCGGAAAGCAAATCTGCATACTCTGTCCGCACGGCCTGCAAAGAGGGCGAATCCGGAAGGGCAGTATAATTTTCATATACAAAATCATCATAGAAGCTTCCGCAGAGAATACCGGCTTCGGAAGCCGTTCCTGAATAGAATTCCCCGTTATATTCCGATACAAGATGTGTACTTTCGGCCATCCAGACGGACTGCGCCGAATTTTTCTGCACGAGTACAGCGAGCTGTTCCCGAACGTTTTCAGGTGCGCTGTTCAGCAGGGGTACAAGCCCTTCCTGTCGGACGGCTTCGGGATGCAGAAGAATTTCTTCAAAATCTGTATTTTTCCGGATGGTATAATTCTGGGTATTCGTCTGGATAACATCATCCGGCTGACAGAGTATCTGGTGATTTTTCTGGAATCCGTAAGGCACGCACTGCGACAGAATGCCGGTCGTGTTGTAAAGCGACATCTGCACCGGATTTCCCCCCTGTATCGTCGAATACAGAAACTCCGGCGGATAATAATCCAACTGACGGAAAATTTCAAAATTCGGATTCTGATAGACTTCCTCCGGAAATGCCGTCCAGTTCGCACCGCTGTAAACATGTCCTGTCCTGTATTTCAGATAAATTCTTGTTTCTGGATTCTCAGAAAAAGCAATACTGGAAACGGGTGTATTTTCATAAATTTTTTCATCAAGACTGCCCAGCGGAATATGTGTTTCATCATCGAGCTGTTCGGAGATTTCGCCGTAATTTTCAAGAATTGGGTCATCTGTCAGACGCAGGGAAGCAACATAATTCTGAAAGCCGGTTCTTAAATTCTTGAATTCTTCCGGCCGGTCATAGCCGGATTTGTATAACAGCAGTTCTGCTCCGCCGAAAACCAGCATCGCTGACAATATCATGATGATGCCTGTAAATTCCGGCAGAAGAAAGCGCATTCCGGCGACTGGCAGAAATGCATTTTTTTTCCGGAGAAAACCTGTTTTTCCGCCGTTTTGTGTAATGCCGGAACTGGCCGTCTGTACCGATGCCATTGCAAACCAGAATGCAAACAGCATCCCTGCAAAGAGATGATTCGGCACAATTCCGAAAAATAAGCCAATCTCGATAAACGGAAATGTTACCAGCAGACTGAGAAAAAAATTCTGGTATCTTAATACAGAATAGCATATCATCCATATTATCGGGAATATCAGAAAACAAAGCACGCATGTCACGCCGGCACTTTCAGAATATAGATTATCTGTAACGAAATATTCCCAGTCGGTCATGTAAATTGCCTGACAAACGCTGTTGGTAAGATACATCAGACCGCTTGTAATACGTGCTTTTTGCAGAAAAAACACAACGCAGTACCCCAGCACGGCCATCAGTACAGGAATAAGACTCTTTTTCGGATGAAGCGAAAAATATGTGAAAAATACAAATATCACGCTCATTGCTGTCAGAAGCACCGGCAGGGAATATTCCGGCGAAAACATGGTCAGAAATGAGAAAATACTGCTCACCACTCCCGTGAATGCCGTCAGGATAAGCCAGATTTTCCGGCGTTTCCGGAACGGATTCTGCAAAGCCATCGAAAGTGTATTTTCAATCTGTACCCCGTTGACGGGTTCGGAAACTTGCTGTTTCATGATAAATAGTTTACCTCGCAGAAATTGAAATATAAAAAATCAGATAGAAATATTAAATCACCATGCCGGAAACGCCTTCAGCAAGCGCATCGGGAAGAATCCGCCGGACAGAGACAGTGTCAGACTGAAATACAAGTGTTTCGCTGGTCATTACCGCCAGATTTTTCCTTTTGGCTTCTGCCTGCTGTTCCAGAACGGGAAGCATTTCGGCGTTGACATCGTTTGTGACAAGTGTTACAGAAGAATACTGCTGTCCGGAAAAAATATCACGCAAATCCTGCGCTTCCAGCGTCATCCGGTCAAGTGTGCGGTATAATTCCTTGAAAATATCCGGCAGTTCCTGTTCCGACTGCAAAGACCGATAAATCAGATGCGTGCCGTCATGCCATGCCAGAAAAGCCTTGTCTTCTGATTTGGTCAGATAAACGGCCAGCGAATATATCAGTGTTAAAAATGCCTGCGCCCGATGCATCTGCACAAGAGCATCAGACTCGGTATCCGGCAGGTATTCCGCCAGCAGAAGCACCTGTTTTTCAATCGGATAGCCGAATTCTTTGATAAATAATTTATCTTCGGACTTGGAACTTAATTTCCAGTGAATCCGGCTGACGGCATCGCCAGAATGATATTCCCGTATGCCGAAAATTTCGGAAGAATCATCGCCGGGCTTGTCTGCATAGCGATGGCTTTCCGGCGCATAAACAGCCTCGGCGGTATTCTGCATAGCCAGATGAAGCAGTTCCGGCAGAACCAGAAGCTCCAGTTCGGAATTGTTTTTTTTCATTCTGATGCTGGATAAGCGCAGACAATCCGGCACACGGATTTTTTCAATCTTTATGCGGACAGCACCGCAACAGTCCGGCCGTATGCTGAAAGTCAGTTTGGTGCTGTTCCGGCCGTGAAGCGGAAACCGGAGCTGAATTCTTTCCGGTGCAGTGCTGAATGCGTGGCATACACTCACGGTTGCGTAAGCTTTCGGGAAAAACAGCGGACAGCGGTTGTCAATCACGACCGAAACCGGTACAGAATGATTCACGGTACAAACTGCTGTGCTACAGTTCAGAGAAGCATGTGAACTGCATTTTAACCATAACAGGCAGAATTTCAGTATCACGGGAAGAATCAGCGCACATAATAATAATACAACTGCCAGCGAATCAATATACAGAACAGAAAAAATCAGCAGTCCTATGATGAGCATCAGATAGATGCATTTTACAAGTATCATGCAGGTTACTCCGTATCGGGCACGGGAACGGATTTCAGAATTTCCTGTACCAGATTCTGAGACTGTTCAGACGTATCGTCTGTACCATGCAGAAGCAGGCGATGACAGAACACATCTGCGCAGATGAAAGCAATATCATCCGGAAGCAGGTAATCTCTGCCCTGCGCATAGGCGCACGCTTTGGCCATCTGCATGAGCGCAAGCGAACCACGGGGGCTGATGCCGAGACGGATATTCGGATGATTTCTGGTCGCCTGAACTAGACTGACAATATATTCATAAACCGCATCATTGACATAGACTTCTTCAACTTCTCGGCGCATGGCGAGCAGTTCTTCGGTATCGGCAACCGGTTCAATGTCATCCAGCGGATTGGAAGCCTGACGGGCTTTCAGCAGAGCGATTTCATGTTCTGGTGACGGATAGCCGAGCGACAGGCGGACAAGAAACCTGTCAAGCTGGGATTCAGGGAGTCTTTGTGTTCCGACACAAGTTATGGGGTTCTGCGTGGCAATGACAATATGCGGATTTGGCAGAGCATAGGTTTTCCCGTCCATTGTGACTGCACCTTCTTCCATGAGTTCCAGCAGGGCGGACTGCGTCTTGCTGGAGGTGCGGTTAATTTCATCGGCCAGCAGAAGATTGCAGAATGCTGAGCCTTTTTTGAAAACAAAACTGTCTGAACTTTTCTGATACATAGTAAAACCCGTGACATCCGTGGGGAGCACATCCGGCGTGAACTGGATTCTTTTGCAGGAAAGCGACACGGCACGTGAGATTGCCAGTGCAAGGGTTGTCTTGCCGACACCGGGCATGTCTTCCAGCAGAATATGTCCGCCGGCAAGCATTGCAAGCAGGACTTTGAAGATAATATCATTTTTTCCGCTGACAGCTTTCTGGATTTCAAACAGCATACTTTGCAGAGCCGGCTGACGGAGCTGAATGCGCATGGTTTTGGTTCTTGGGGTTGGCATGGATGTAATTCTTCCTTTCGTTCTGTTTCTCTTGTTATTATTATAACATTTGGAGAGGTAAAATGCAATAGCTTTTTGGAATTTGCATATCTATTTTATTCTAGCATATTTTTTGGGATTTGTCCAGCATTTCAGCGATATTTTTGTAACTGATAAATCACTTTTGAAACTTTTTTCAAATTTTTTAAAAAAAATTTG
>JAFRMZ010000280.1 GCA_017430465.1 Oscillospiraceae bacterium | reverse complement strand
TGAAATTAAAGCTCTTCTTGCCATGCCGCCGGATAACTGAAACGGATACATATCAGAAACGGATTTTTTCAGTCCATAGCGTTCAAATGCCTGTTCCTGCTGCTGTTTTGTTCCTTTGATGCCCTGTACTTGTTTTCCAGTCTTCATGAGCGGGTCAAGATAAGTGACTGACTGCGGAATCATGATAATTTCTGAACCGACTTTTTCTTTCCGAAGTTTTTTTGTTAATGGCTGATGTTCAAACAGAATTTCTCCGCCGAGTTCAGCATTGGAAGGCAGAATCCCCAGTATTCCATGAGCAAGCACACTTTTTCCGCTGCCGCTTGCACCGACAACAGCCAAAATTTCGCCTTCGTGCAGCGTAATATTCAGATTCTTAATCACTTCCAACTGATATTTTTTCAGCCCTCTGTCATACATTCTGAACCGGACGGAAATATTTTTTGCTTCGAGTATGATATTTTCTTTTTTCATTTTGATTACTCCTGAACACTGTAAGGGTCAATCAGCAGGCGGAGCTGATTTCCGATTACTTCAAATAGAATCACTATCAATAGAAGGCTAATTCCCGGCAAAACTGCAAGCCACCACATGCCCGTTGTCAGATACTTCATAGATTCTGATAAGATAATCCCAATTGCAGGCTGTTCCGGTGGCAGTCCAAAACCTAAGAACGTCACTGAGGATTCATGCATAATTGCATGTGGAAACATTAGCACCAATCCGACAATAAACTGCGGTACGACATGCGGCAGAATATGCCTGCAGGCAATCCAGAGCTTTGATTTTCCTAGTTTTGCCGATGCCTGCACATACTGCGAATTTTTCAGAGATAAAATTTCTGCCTGCACGATTCTGCCAAGTGTACACCAATGTGTTACAATCACGCCGACTGTCACTCCCTTTGTACCTTTTCCGAGCAGTATCGAAATTAGAATCAATAATATCAGGTGCGGAATCCCCATAAATAAATCTACAAACCAGTTGAATACTGCTGAACCGTGTTTTCCAGACATTCCAGCGATAATACCCAGAAACAGCGCAATCACAGAAGTCACACCAGAAGCCGCCAGCCCAATATAAATACTGGTCGAAAGTCCTTTGATGGTTCTCATGAACATATCCCGTCCCATCCAGTCTGTACCGAATAAGTGTGCCGAAGATGGAGGAAGATTTTTATTTTCAAAGCTTGTTGCATAGGCATCCGGTGACATAGTCATGCCGGTGATGGTAATCACACCAATCACCAGCACAGAAAAGATAATTATCAGAATTGTCTGTAAACGGCGGTTCTGTAATTTTTTTATCATGAATTTCTTTCTCCTTCCCGAATACGGGGGTCAGCGACTGCATACAGAATATTTGCTGTTAAATTTCCGATAAATACAAACAATGCCGAAAAAACTGCAATTCCCAGAAATAACGGAATATCCCCTTTCAAAGCTGATTGTACAGTTGTATTTCCCAGTCCCGGATAGGTAAAGACTGTTTCTGCCAGCACAGAACCGCCGAATAATTCGCTCAATGCACCAAACTGCAATGTAATAAACGGCAGAAGAATATTTCTCAGACCGTGACGGAAAACAAACTGCCAGATAGTTTCTCCTCTGGTTCTGGCAAACAGTGCATAATCACTTTCCAGCACCTGATTCATTTTTTCTCTGGTCTGGAGCGTGATTTTAGAAATTCCGGTCAGGCTTAATGCAGTAACAGGCAGAATCATGTGCTGAATTCTTTCTCCGAGTGTAGCATCTGCCACGGCTGTTCCGACCGGAGAAGCCAGCCCCATGGGAAAAATCTGCAATCTGACAGAGAAAATCAACAGCAGAATCATTCCAATCCAGAACGCCGGAGAAGATTCCAGAGCCAGACAATATATCTTGATGATTTTATCTATCACAGATTCTCGATAAACAGAAGCTGTCACGCCTAACAGCAAGCCAAGAATTCCGGAAAATATCCATGAAAACAGCATCAGCCAGAAAGAAAGTTTAAAATGCTCACTGATGACTTTTATCACCGGCTGACGGTATATCATAGAAGTTCCCATATCTCCGTGCAGAAGATTGGAAATCCATTTCAGATAGCGTGTCAGGGGCGGCTGATTCAATCCCCAGTATTCTGCAATTTGTTCTCTTTGAGCATCTGTTGCACTGTTTTCTCCGATATAAGCACTGACGGCATCTATCGGAGAAAGTTCCACAAGCATGAAAGTAATAAAGCTGACTGCTAACAAAAGAAACAGCATTTTGACGGCATTTAGAAAAATTGTTTTCCACATGATGACTTAATTCCATTTCCATTCAGAAATATTACTCAAAACAACCTGACCATTTGCACAATGCGGCTGAATCGGCTGATTTCCAATATCCAGACCGTCACGGACAAAATAACAGTGGTCAGCACGGACAAGCCAGCAGTCAGGAGCATCTCCTATCAGGCTTGCACCAGTTGTACCGTCCCATTGAGCAAGTTTATAATATTCATAAACTTCTTCTGTCGTTTTGCATGTCATAGCTTTTTTCATATATTCATCTACAGCCGGATTGGAATAATATCCTGTATTGCTCCAGCCTGAACCGATTGTGTCAGTTGCTGTCATGAGATAGAATTCATTCGGTGTATAGTCTCCTCTGCCGAATACATAGGGAGTAGAATAGAATCTTGTTTTAATATCGTCATTGGCAGCACCTTCCGGATGAATTACAATGCCTAAATCCTTTGCCTGTTCAGCAACAGCCATCGCCATCGCCTGACGGTTTGCGTTATTAGCAGTATATAAGAGCGTAAATTCTGCATTGATGCCGTCTTTTTCCCGAATGCCATCACCGTCTGTATCTGTCCAGCCGGCATTTTCGAGAATCTGCAAAGCAGTATCAAGACCGGAGTTTGTTTCATTCAGAGCCGTTTCTTCATTGAACCAAGGCATAGTATCGCACATAGAATAAGACGGTTTTCCGTAGCCATTAAATACATTCTGAATCAGGCTTTCACGGTCTAATCCCACGCTCAGAGCCTTTCTGACAGCGACATCTCCGGTGACATTATTTCCGATTGGCTGACCGTCTTTTGCTGTTTCTCCGCTGTCAGTGACAGTCGGGAAGATAATTCCATAATTATCAATGGATTCAATATTCATCATGTGATAGCCATCAATTTCCTGTACAGCTAAATTCTGATTGGTATAGACTAAATCAACATCACCTTTCTGAGCGGCAAGAAATGCGGCATCATCATCCATGAATAACAGAACAATTTTCTTGATTTCAGGTTCATCACCATAATAATACTCATTATATTCCCAGACAGCCTGCTGACCTTTTTCCCATTGCACCAGCTTGAATGCGCCTGAACCAATAGGATTTTCACCATAATTATCATCATAGACTGCTTCCGGAACAATTCCTACTTTATAAGTCACATACAGAAACGTATAATCTGGT
>JAFRMZ010000279.1 GCA_017430465.1 Oscillospiraceae bacterium | reverse complement strand
TGGCCCGGTAGTTCAGTTGGTTAGAACGCCGCCCTGTCACGGCGGAGGTCGTGAGTTCGAGTCTCATCCGGGTCGCCAAATGCTTCTGTAGCTCAGTCGGTAGAGCAAGGGACTGAAAATCCCTGTGTCGACGGTTCGATTCCGCCCGGAAGCACCATTCATGCGGATTTAGCTCATCTGGTAGAGCGCCACCTTGCCAAGGTGGAGGTAGCGAGTTCGAGCCTCGTAATCCGCTCCACATGTATCGGGGAAATATTCCCGGTGTAGTTGATGAAGTCCTGAATTTTTCAGGACTTTTTATTTTTTTCATAAACTGGCATTTTGCATAATAAATAAACTGTAATTTCGTAAAAATATGTATTGACAAAACAAAGCTCTCCGTGATATAATAAAAAAATGTTTTTGTTTGGAGGTGCTTTTCATGGCAGAAAAATATTCTTTTGAAATCGCCGAGGAAATTCAGCAGTTCTTGGAACAGGATGACTGGCATTTTGAATTTCTGGAAGAAAAAGGCATGTTTCATTTCAGAGTCAATGTGTCCGGCAAGCTCAAGAAAATAGAATATGTTTTGCAGGTGCGTGAAGATGATTATCTTGTATATACTATCTGTCCTTTGAATGCGGATAAAGATGACCCTGAGGCCATGCAGAGAATAAACGAATTCCTTGCATGCGCAAATTACGGTACTGTCAACGGAAATTTCGAGATGGATTACAGTGACGGCGAAATCCGCTACAAAGTGTATGTTAACTGCAAAGATATGCTTCCCAGCTCCAGAGTTATCAGAGACAGTATCTATATTCCGGCTACTTCATGGAAACAGTACGGCGACGCAATCGTGCAGTTAATGTTTACAGAGGCTTCCACTGAGGATGCTTACAAAAACTGCCGGAAAAAGTTCCTTAAACAGCTCATGGAGCAGTATATGCGCCCCGATGATAATGATTATGAGGAAATGGAATAACATGCATGATAAAAAAATCCCTGTCCGAAGCAGGGATTTTTTATTTTTCTGTAGCAAAATCGGTTTCTGAAAAGTGTTATCTGTAGAAAGGGGTGAGGGGATGCGGAATCATAAATCCAATGAAGAATATGAAGCGATTATCCGGACTCATGCCAATGCCGTCTACAGATTAGCTTATTCCTATACCAGAAATCAGACGGATGCCGAAGATGTCTTTCAGGAAGTTTTTCTCCGGTACTGGAAAAAGAAACCCGATTTTGAAAGTCCTGAACATGCAAAAGCTTGGTTTCTGAAAGTTACCGCCAACTGTGCGAAAAGTTTCTTAACCATGCCGTGGCGGAAATATGTCGAACTTTCCGAGCCGGATATTATTTTCAATCAGCCGAAGGAAAATGCTCTTGATGATGCTCTCCGGAAACTTCCCCAGTATTACAGAGAGGTTATTCATCTGTATTATTATGAAGGGTACAAAACGGATGAAATCGCCGGAATCCTGAACCGCCGGCCGTCTACCGTGCGGACTCAGCTCACCAGAGCCAGAGAACTGCTCGCAAAAATCTTACAGGAGGAATCATCATGAAAGAAATTTATCAGCATATGAATGAACAAATTCAGCCGGATGAAATTCTGATTCAGAAAGTCATGAATCAGACTGTCAGAAAGAAATCTTGCATCGGGAGAAAAATTGCTGTCAGTCTGGCTTGTATCGTCCTGAGCGTGGGGAGTTTATCCGTCATGACCCACGCAAGCGAGAATTTCCGTGATATGCTCTGGCAGATTTCCCCCAGAGCCGGCGCACTTTTCAGTCCGGTCATGATGAGCGATACCAGTCGGGGCATCAGAATGACGGTCGAAGCGGTCTATATCAACGGCGATGATGCGGAATTTATCATCTCTCTTGAAGATGTCGAACAGAAAAACAGAGTTTCTGAATCTACTGGATTAAGCGATAGTTATCGGATTGTTAGACCGTTCTATTTTGATATGTCATCATTCGGCTGTGCCGGAATGGGCTACGACTCCGAAACAGGAAAGAAACGCTATCATATTTATACGCATGAACCAAATGCAGGAAAATTCTGGGGCGATACACTGACTTTTTCTGTGAATCAAATTTCTTATGGTGTGAAATTCGTCAGAGAAAAAGTGCCTGTTCCTGTTGACCTCACGCAAACGGACTACACTCCCGAAATTGTCTCCGGAAGTAAAATGTTTGAACATGGCGTAACAGGAATCGGAACAGGCGGAAGCGGTGCAGAGTGGTATGATAAAAATGAACTGGAATATCTGATTCCGGAAGCTCCGCAGGATTTTATTGATGAAATCAAGCTGACCGGTATCGGATGGAAAGACGGGTTTCTTCATATTCAGAATTATATTGAGGACTGGAATAAAAATACAAGCATCACATATTATCTTGTGGATGAAAACGGCGAAACGCTGGAATCTTTTGAAGTAAGCTGGGATTATAAGGACGGTTCTCATTATTCGGAAACTTTTTTTGAAATCAACAGGGAAGAAGTTCAGAATTATCAGGTTTATGCGGAGTACGTTACGGGCGGAACGAAACTCAAAGGGAACTGGCAGGTCAAATTTCCTCTTGAGCAAATTGAATAAAAAAATATACTGAATTATTAAATTTCTTTTGCTTGACAAATGCGGAAAAGTGTGCTATAATAATAAAGCTGTCGGACGAAAAGACAACAGCAAAAAATACCACGAAAAAATTCAAAAAAGTTTGAAAAAAGGCTTGACAAACTGAATGAAATGTGATATAATAAGAAAGTCGCCGTGAGCCGGACGGGAGTCGCAGAGCCACGGAGGACGAAAGAAAAATCACATTTTCAGAAAAGCTTCTGAAAAAGTTTTTCAAAAAAGTTTGAAAAAAGACTTGACAAACAAGAGAAAATGTGGTATAATAAATAAGTCGGTTGGCGATAAAGAAAAATCGAAAATCGGCACTGCATCTTGAAAAGTGAACAATACTAAAGGCAAGAAAAGATAACTG
>JAFRMZ010000278.1 GCA_017430465.1 Oscillospiraceae bacterium | reverse complement strand
TTTTCTCTTGCAGCCATAGCCTTGGCAGCATCACCCTTGAGGACTTCGCCCTTGTAAATCCATACCTTTACGCCGAGCTTGCCGTAGGTAGTATCTGCTTCTGCAAAACCGTAATCAATATCAGCTCTGATGGTCTGAAGCGGAATAGTACCTTCATGGTAGCTTTCAGAACGAGCGATTTCAGCACCGGCCAGTCTGCCGGAAACCATAACTTTGATACCCTTTGCATTGAGTCTCATGGCTCTGCTGATGGACTGTTTCATAGCACGTCTGAAAGAAACACGGTTCTCTAAATCGAGAGCGATTTTTTCAGCAACGAGCTGTGCGTCCATATCAGGCTGCTTAATTTCGAGAATATTAATTGCAACCTGTTTCTTCATCATTTTTTCAAGCTGGAGTCTCAGCTTTTCGATTTCTGTGCCGCCCTTACCGATTACCAGACCGGGTTTTGCACAATGGATGTGGATTCTCACTTTATCTTCTGCAAAGCGTTCGATTTCTACACGGGGTACGCCCATCGGCTTCAGAGTTTTCAGGATGAAATTTCTGATGTTGTAGTCCTCGACCAGCATATCACCGAAGTCAGCCTTTTTGGCATACCAGCGGGAATCCCAGTCTTTAATTACACCGACACGGAGACCGTGCGGATTAACCTTCTGGCCCATTACTTAACCTCCTTGGGGATTAGTCTTCTTTTTCTGCTACCACGATTGTGATATGAGATGTTCTTTTCAGAATCCGGTAAGCTCTGCCCTGTGCTCTCGGCATAATGCGCTTCATGATAGGACCGGGCGTTACATAGCATTCAGAAACATAGAGATTATTCTTATTCATGCTATGATTATTGTCTGCATTTGCAATAGCGGACTTCAAAAGCTTTTCCAGAATCGGACTTGCTGCCTTAGGTGTGAGGCGAAGTGTTGCCAGTGCTTTTTCTGTAGACTGATTTCTGATTAAGTCCAGTACAATCTGTACTTTTCTCGGGGAGATGCGGACATTGCTCAGAGTTGCTCTAGCTTCCATTCTTTAGTTCCTCCTTCCGCTATTACTTCTTGCCGTTGTTGGATGTCTTAGAACCTGCATGACCCTTAAAAGTTCTTGTGGGTGCAAATTCGCCGAGCTTATGACCAACCATATCTTCTGTTACATATACCGGCACGTGTTTTCTGCCGTCATGCACAGCGAAAGTATGTCCGACAAAATCCGGAAAGATAGTAGAAGAACGGCTCCATGTCTTGAGCACTTTCTTCTCGCCGGCCTCGTTCATGGCAACGACTCTCTTGAGGAGAACTTCCTGCACATAAGGACCTTTTTTGATACTTCTGCTCATGATTTAGTTCCTCCTTTCCGATTACTTGCCGTTGCGGCGTTTTACGATATATTTATCAGTACGGTTGTGCTTCTTTCTGGTTTTATAACCAAGAGCAGGCTTGCCCCACGGGGTAACAGGTCCGGGACGACCAACAGGGGACTTACCTTCACCACCACCGTGCGGATGGTCGCAGGGGTTCATAACAGAACCACGGACAGTAGGTCTCCAGCCCATGTGACGTTTTCTGCCGGCTTTACCGTAGTTTACGTTTTCGTGGTCGATATTGGAAACCTGACCGATGGAAGCCTTGCAGCCAATCGGAACTTTTCTCATTTCGCCGCTGGGCAGACGGATGAGGGCATAGCCACCTTCCTTACCCATAAGCTGTGCCATATTGCCGGCACTTCTTACGAGCTGTGCGCCCTTGCCGGGATACAGTTCAATTGCATGAATGAATGTACCAACCGGAATATCAGTCAGTTTCAGTGCATTGCCGGGCTTAATGTCAGCATCTTCACCGGAACGAACCTTATCGCCGACTTTCAGGCCATGAGGAGCGAGGATATAACGCTTTTCGCCGTCCTCGTATTCTACCAGAGCGATGAATGCGCTTCTGTTCGGGTCATATTCCAGAGTCAGAACTTTAGCGTCCATAGCTTCCTTGTCACGCTTGAAGTCGATAACACGGTATTTTCTTCTGTTGCCGCCGCCTCTGTGACGAACAGTAATGCGGCCGTAGCTGTTTCTGCCGCTTTTTTTCTTAAGCGGTTCAAGCAGACTCTTTTCCGGACCGTCCTTGCTCAGTACAGAATAATCTGTAACTGTCATCTGACGGCGGGAAGGAGAAGTCGGCTTATAGCTTTTAATTGCCATTTGATTTCTCTCCTTAATTCATACTTTTGCGGGAGTACATCCCATACGGAACGAACCGGCGATTAATACATGCCGTCGAAGAATTCGATAGTGCCCTTCTTCTTATCAGCCTTCTTAGTGCCTTTTTCGTTTACAGGCTCAGGATTTACAGTAACAATTGCCTTCTTGTAGGAAGCAGTTGTGCCGGCAAATCTGCCCACTCTTTTTTCTCTGCCACGGCAGTTCACTGTATTTACCTTAGTAACTTCTACATTGAACAGTTCTTCCACAGCATTCTTAATTTCGAGCTTGTTAGCGTCTTTTGCTACTTTGAAAGTATACTTGCCGTTCGGCAGACCGTCCATAGACTGTTCTGTGATAATCGGCTTGATAATAATATCCTGCGGTGCTTTCATTATGCGAACACCTCCTCGATTTTTGCAATGGCATTCTTTGCAACGATGAATTTACCGCCGTTAAGAATATCATATACATTCAGAGTACCTACATGTGCGGTTTTTACGCCGGGGATGTTAGCAGCACTCTTGTAAACCTTCTGGTCAGCATCTGCTGTTACAATCAGAGCTTTCTTTTCCACACCAAGTGCCTTAAGCATAGCTACGATTGTCTTTGTCTTGTACTCATCCATTGTGAGAGTATCCAGAACAATGAGATTGCCCTCCAGAACTTTCTGAGAAAGCGCAGATTTCATAGCAAGTCTGCGAACTTTCTTATTCAGAGTATATCTATAGCTTCTGGGTTTCGGGCCGATAGCCACACCGCCATGTCTCCACTGGGGAGCACGGATAGAACCCTGTCTTGCGTTACCTGTACCCTTCTGTCTCCAAGGCTTTCTTCCGCCGCCGCTTACTTCAGTACGAGTAAGAGTAGACTGTGTGCCCTGACGCTGGTTAGCGAGATAATTGACAACGACAGCGTGCATTACGGAAACATTCGGTTCAATACCAAATACTGCATCGGAAAGTTCTGTCTGAGAAACTTCACTGCCAGTCATATCAAATACTTTTACAGTTGCCATTTTCAGTTTCCTCCTTCCTTATGCCTTTACGCTGTCAACGATGGTTACAATACCGCCCTTAGGACCGGGAATTGCACCCTTGATAGCAATCAGATTATTTTCAGCGTCAACCTTTACGATTTCGAGGTTCTGAACAGTAACTCTTTCAGCACCCATGTGACCAGCCATGCCCTTGCCCTTGTAAATTCTGGACGGAGAAGAACATGCCCCCATAGAACCAGCCTGACGATGTACAGGGCCAGTACCGTGAGTTTCCTTCAGTCTGTGCTGATTGTGACGCTTGATAGCACCCTGATAGCCTTTACCTTTGCTGATACCGCAGACATCTACGATGTCGCCTGCTGCAAATACATCAGCTTTCACGAGACTGCCAGCTTCGAGACTGCAATCATCGAGCTTAAATTCTTTCAGGGTTTTCTTATAGCCAGCATTGGCTTTGTCAAAATGACCTTTTTCGGGCTTGTTCACTCTGTTTGCCTTCTTGTCGCCGAAGCCGAGCTGAACAGCGTTATAACCGTCATTTTCTTCTGTCTTGACCTGAACGACCTGACACGGACCTGCTTCTACAACAGTAACAGGAATCATTTTGCCGTTTTCGTCAAAAATCTGAGTCATACCGACTTTTTTGCCGATAATGCCTTTCTGCATGAAAAATTCCTCCTTATGGTTATTGGTCGGAAATCTCCGACATGACCTGACTGTTTTTTCTCAAAACAGTCGGGAAAGCGTGATTATTTTACTTCCATTACGATGTCCACGCCTGCGGGAAGTTCGAGTTTCTGAAGTGCATCAGTAGTCTTGTCTGTAGGACGGATAACATCAATCAGTCTCTTGTGAGTACGCTGTTCAAACTGTTCACGGCTGTCCTTATACTTGTGAACCGCACGGAGAATGGTAACGATTTCCTTCTCAGTGGGGAGCGGAATGGGACCAGAAACGTTTGCACCGCTTCTCTTAGCAGCTTCTACAATCTTAGCAGCCGCTGCGTCTACTGTAGCATGTTCATAACCTTTGATTTTGATTCTGATTTTTTCGCTTACTGCCATTTCAAATTCGCCTCCTTAATTTAAAAAAATCAAAATTGGGGGCGCAGTTTTTCAGAGATGATGTTTTTTCCCGTTTCCGTGTGTATCGTGGGTTAAGCAATACAAAAACCGGCAATCTTTGGCAGATTCCGGCAAACGGGCACACAGTGACACACAAGACGGTATATTATTTCAGAGAGAAATAACATCTTCCTGTCAGCACATACTGTGTCATCATTTCTTGCCGACCGGTTCTGATGACCGGACATACTCCACGGAAATTCCCTGACAAACCGTCAGCAACCTTCCGCTTCTGCGCATATTAGTTATCCAATTTTCTTGGACTTTATATATTTTAGCATAAAATCCGGAAAATGTCAAGTGTTATTCTGAATTTTATGAAAATATTTTCTTAATTTTCTGTAAATAAAATTAAATATTTTAATTTACACACCTGAGAATATCAGCAGCAGTATATTTCAAATGGCGACGTTCTGGATTGAACTACTGCTTTTGCAAGCAGACCGGACTGAAACCGATAACCTCCGCCGTGGACTATATGAAGTAACTGTTACCCTGCATCAGGCAAATTCTGACATGATTACTATCTGAGAATCTTTGCACCGGAACAAGGTGCAGGGAGTCGAACCCTGTAAACATTGCTCATATGCACCCACGAAGTAGCCGGTTCACTGCATCAGACAATTTTTTCAATAGCTGTCTGAGAATCCCAATATCAGTTTAAATCTGTCACACAAGGTGACATTGCGGAGTCGAACCACTAACAAAAAGTCATGCCATGAAGTAACTGATATTTCTGCATCAGACAGATTGGTTTTTATACTATCCGTCCGAGAATATCAGCCTCAGAATAATGCTGCTCTACCACTGAGCTACTGCACCGAAGCACAGACCGGAGTTGAACCGATGACACGCCGATTAGAAGTCGAAGTATCTGAATCCCCTGCATCAGACGGATTTTTTTGATTATAACATATTTTCAGGAAAAAGTCAAGTATTTTTGCTGTTCCTGAAAAAATTCTCGGATTCTGATTTGCAGGTACAGAATCATCATCATGACTGTCCGTGCCGGAAACAGACCCGTGCAGAAAATCAAATATAATTTATGATGCTTTCTTTCCAGAATCTTTCCTGACAGCATAACGGCTTTCCATGCCGAAATCTCTGGATTTTCCAGAAATAAAAACGGAACAGCCAGAAGATTCACGCAGAACCGAAGATAGAATATCCCCGTCCAGAACGTTCCGACAATGCATTGTATTGTCAAAAACAGCCAGATTCCGGCATCTTCGGATAATACTGATTTTGCAAATGCTTCTTCCGCAAACCAGCAGAATCCTGCAAACGGAAACAGCATCAGAAAACGGATAATTTCGATTTTTCCGAAAAACAGCAGAGATTTCCAGTAAAGCTTTCCGCTTCCGAAGAACTGCTTTTTCCGGCCGAATCCCAGCCGGCAGGAAAACCATCCGCAGATACTGCACAGCATTGGTGTCAGAATGCAGAACCGCAGAACATTCCATAGAATCACAAATGCCATCCAGAACATACCATGGCTGAAAAAAATATCCGCCGGAAATGCTTCTTTCCGAAGTATCAGCGCACCGGCCATACAATCCGGAATGGCTTTCATAATCAGCCATACCGCCGGATAGCTGATTGCCATAAACCATGCTGTTTTACGCTGACCTTTCAGAGATTCTACCGAAAATGTCCTGAGTTCCCGCAATTTCATGAAACATCCTCCCAGATTACAGAATATGTAATCTTAATTTCTGGAATAGGGTGTCATGCCGAGAATTTCAAATGCCTGAGAATTCTGCCACATCTGGGCAGTGAACATAATTTCAAAGCCTTCACCGGGCTCACAGTGCAGTTCTTTAGGTGAAATCTTGGGCAATCCGAAGCATGTCAGCATGTTGCTGATAACGCCTGCATGTGTAATTGCTGCACAATGAGACAAATCGTTCTCCATCATATCCATAAGAATTCTGTACAGTACCCTGTAGCTTCTGATGCAGAGTTCCTCAACGCTTTCGCCGTTCGGAGGGCGCAGGTCAGGCGAACCGCCTTTGAGCCATTCTCTATAGTCTTCACGGCCAATCAAATCGACAGCATGTTTCCCCTCAAAATCTCCGAAATTGAGTTCTCTCAAATCTTCTGCCACAAACATAGGCACATCCGGAAAGAGGATTTCAGCAGTTTCGGTGCATCGAAGCAGAGGACTGCTGTAGACCCGCTGTACTCTGGGATATTCATACAAATCCATTTTTCCGGTCAGTTCGACAGCACCTTTGTCGGAAAGCGGAAAATCTGTACTCCCGATATAAATTCCTTCTTCATTTGCTTTGGTTTGCCCATGCCGATACAGGCTGAGACGATAACCTTTCATGAAAATTCCTCCTTTTACAGATAAGCATCTTATCAATTATATCAAAAATCAAGCATAATTTTGTCACTTTTTGTGTCTCTTGATTTTTTGCACAATTTTTTTAAAAAAATATACTAAAATTTCCACGTCAGGACTGCTTTACAAATAGTATAATTTGTACTATAATATTATTAGTGTGATGAAATAACCATACTATCCAGAAAGGAGCTACCAAAATCCATGAATTCCGATTTTCCCAGAATTATCGCTTTACAGCGAAAAGAAAGACATATCAGCCAGAAACAAGCCGCCGCAGACTTAGGAATTTCACAGGCATTGCTTTCCCATTATGAAAAAGGCATCCGTGAATGCGGACTGGATTTTCTCGTGAAAATTGCAGATTATTATAACGTTTCCTGCGACTACCTGCTTGGAAGAACTCCCGAACCAGAAGGCAAAACCATCTCTATTGAAGATATTCCCGATGATGACGGCAATAACAGTATGCCAAGTCCGGAAGTTGTCGCTTTCAACCGGAAAATTGTTAACAACTCCATCAGTCTGCTGTTTTCTCTGGCGCAGAAAGCTAACAGCATCACGCTGATTAAAGAAATTTCTTCTTATCTGATGCTGAATGTCTACAAACTATTCCGTATTGTTTATAATGCCAATCCGCACAATGACCAGAAATTATTTTCCGTTCCGAAAGTTGTCGCCAATGATGATGCAAGTGCCATTGTCAGCATGAACGAAGCTAACATCAAAGCGGCATCCAGCGGAATCCGCATCGGTGAAAATGACTGTGTGCAGGATGCAGAAGTTCTATATCTGACTACTGCTATTTTGTCCCAGACATATCCGGAATATTCTTCCTCACTGCTGAATCTGATTAAAATCAGTGAAGACAGCATTCACAAGAAACGCAACGCATAATTATTTTATCATATTCTGAAAGAAAAAGCAAGCAGTCCGGCAGGAAATTCTGCCGGACTGTTATTTTTCTGTAATTCAGGAATTCAAAACGATTCGTTTCATAGCAATAAAATCGAAGATATTGACGATTTGGTCATCTGTCAAATCTGCAAGGAGATATTCTTCTGCTGAAAGCGGTTCTTTGCCGAGCAGATATTTTTGCACTGTGATAATGTCTTTTACAGAAATCTGATTATCGCCGTCAATATCGCCGATGAGAACAGGAGGGGCTGTTTCTTCGGGAAGGGGTTCAGTTTCAGTGGTGGAAGTTGTTGTTGTTGTAGTCGTTTCCGGAGTTGTCGAGGTTGTTGTTGTAGTGGTCGTTTCCGGAGTTGTCGAGGTTGTTGTGGTGGTAGTCGTTTCCGGAGTTGTCGAAGTTGTTGTGGTAGTAGTCGTTTCCGGAGTTGTCGAAGTTGTTGTGGTAGTCGTTTCCGGAGTTGTCGAAGTTGTTGTTGTAGTAGTCGTTTCCGGAGTTGTTGAAGTTGTCGTTGTTGTAGTAGTTTCTTCTGTAGTTGTTTCTTCCTCGGAAGCCGAAATTTCTATCACATATTCCTGAGAAGTTTCATTCGGTGCAGTTGCAACATAGTAATAAAGCTGATTTCCCTCTGCACGCATACCGTAGATATAACCTTGCTGTTTCTGTTCGCTTGTCAAATCAAGAAGCCATGTAACCTGTCCGTTCTGTAAGGAGAATATCGCTGAAGGTGTTGTATAATACAGAACACCGTTCACAATTGCAGGTGTAATATAAGTATCTGTATAATAATAGCTTTCATTCTCAAATACATACCATCTCGCCCATTTTGCATCCAGAGAGTTCAGATGAGTCAGTTCATAAGCATGTGTTTCCGCATCGAAATCACATAAATCAAACCACGCTGTTGTGCTTTTTTCGCTGTGAACAGCAAACCATTTCCCCTGATACTGCTGAATCAGAGAATTACAATGATTCCAGAAACCATCATTATAGTCATCCGAAACATTCAAATCATAAACAGACTGTCCGGAAGTCAGCTTCCAGTCTGTGGAACTATGATAAGAATTCAGCATAGTGTCATTATCTTTCAGAAAATAGTCGTGCTTTACCATACCGGGATGAGTATCATAAGAATCATCCCAAGTTACATCGACATGATACCATTTATCCCCGATTTTAACCAGATTCCAGCCGTGCCCGATTTCGATGCTTTCCAGAAGCATTGCATCCACCCCGACACGATGCAGAAGAATATCATACAGCCATGCATAGCCCTCACATACTGCCTTGCCGTTTTTGAGCATTCCGTAAGCTGTATGCTGAAGTTCTGTTTGTCTGGAGTCGCTGTACTCATCGTGGTCATAATCATAATGCACAGCCATATATTCATGCAGATAGAGAGCTTTTTCGGCTTCTGACCAGTTTTCGTCCACATCGGAGACAATTTCGTCAATCTGGTTCATCAGCTCCTGATAGACAGCATTATAATTATCTGTTTCCAGATAATTGGGTACAATCTTCATACTGCCTCTTTTGGGCACTTGATAGTTGATTGTCAGTCTGGAAGCCAGAATTCCCACATCCCAGCCACTGATGACACCACGATAAATTTCCATAACGGATTCTATATCACTTTCAGAGCTGTGAATATAAGCATCTGTGCTGTCGCCTACTGTGATAGCAGACTGATGTGCAGAAAGTCCGTCATAAATCTGTTGTGCGATATTCTGAGTTTGTTCTTCTGTAAAATCGCCGACTGCGCCAAGATAGGAAAAATCGAATGTTTCCTTTGCAGTTGCATCAGCAGGCAGAATGGAAGCCTGTGTCAGAAGGATTCCCAGCGAAGCAGAAACGGCAAAACATTTTTTCATAGATTTCCACATAAAAAATTCCCCTTTCCAAACGATAGATATTAATTTTATTTTAGCATTTTCATCTAAAAAAATCAATCATTTTTGAAAATTTTGTAAAAAGAAACAAATTCTTCTGTACGATTTTGTAAATATATTCCGTTCCAATTCTTGATATTCAATTTTACTATAACAAAACAATCTGAAAAAAAGCTTAAAAAAATATCAGCCGGCCGGAAAATTTATCCGGCCGGCTGATAGTAATATATCATATCCTGAGCTGTCTTATTTTTTATTCTGTTCTGCAAGGAGGTCTCGGATTTCTGTCAGAAGCACTTCTTCCTTGCTGGGTTCAGCAGGTGCGGCAGCTTCTTCGGCTTCCTTTTTCTTGCCGAGTTCCATAATGGACTTTACGCCTTTCATCATGAGGAACAGGACAAAAGCCATAATCAGAAAGTTAATCACTGCGGTGATGAATGCGCCGTAATTAATATACTGACTACCGACAAGATGAATTTTACCTTCTACTTCTGCACCGCCGATACAGCCGATTATCGGATTAATGAAATTTTCTGTCAGGGCTGTAACAATATTCTGAAACGCACCACCGATGATAACACCGATTGCCATATCCATGACATTGCCCTTAAGTGCGAATTCTTTGAATTCTGTCAGAAAACCGCCTGCTTTTTCCACACCGGCAGCGGCTAAGTCTTTCGCTTTGTTTTCGTTTGCCATAAGTAAGATTCTCCTTCTTGATTGATTTAAAAATTTTGATTTTTTATATTCAGAACAGTCAAGACTGTTTTAGAATCAGATAGATAATGATATTATTTTGTGCTCTTTGGGAAAATCCCCTGATTGAGCTGTTCCAGAGCTTTTGCAATTTCGGCGGATTCCACAGAATCGTATGCCTGCTGAATGACTTCATCCGTCAGGGCACGTCTGGCGGCATCACCGGAAAGCGGGTCATCGACCATAGATTCTATGCTGACATCCGCATCAATCATGGAACGGACAGATTTCTTTCCGCTTTCCTTAATTTCTTTCAGTTTGGCATTGACTGCTTTTTCGTCGCCGTCAATGGTAACGCCGAGCATTTCGACTTTATGTTTTTTGCTGTCGCCGAAAATTTCGTCAGGGTCGACAATAATTGTTTTATGTTTTGGCTTTTCTTTTTGCTTCTTGCTTCGGAACAATTTATTCAAGCCGTCATTTTTCTGTTCTTTTGTTTCTGGTTTAGGTTCAGGCTTAGGAGGCGTTTTGGAAACGGGCTTCTGTGACTGTGCTTTCGGAGCAGATTTTTCAGCCGGCTTATAAAGATTTTTTTCAGAAACGTTTTCCACCTCATTGGGAGCGACATCCACTGCGAAAGTAGAATTTCCCCGACCGGTATTCATCTCATATTCTTTAGATTTTGTTTCAAAGATTCGTTTCAGAACGGCATTTTC
>JAFRMZ010000277.1 GCA_017430465.1 Oscillospiraceae bacterium | reverse complement strand
TTGTGATTATACCAATCGTTTCTTGAGCATTTGTCAAAATTGTCGGAAAGCTTGTGAGTGTCATGCATATGGTAAGTAGTCCTGAGGCGAATTTATAATAAGCCTTCATAGCTATTTCCTCCAGTCTCATTCGTTATGTTGAATGTTTTTTGTTTAAAATAATCATAACATATTTTGTAGATAAAGTCAATATTAATCCATCAATACATGAAAAAGTTTACAGTTTATCTATAAAATAAAATTCTGAAAAATTTACAGAAATATCTTGAAATTTCCGGTTTTATGTGATATAATAAAGCAAAACAGAAAATCAGGAGGGTGATGCAATGCATCTGATTATTGAAATTTTACTTGGAGCACTTGCCGGTTCGATTGCCGGAAAAATTATGGAAAGTTCTAAAAAAGGATTTCTGGTCAATATGATTCTGGGAATTCTTGGCGGATTTGTCGGCGGAAGAATTGGCGGACTGCTGGGACTTGGCGCAAATGGCTGGCTCGGAGGGCTGGTGCTTTCTGTAGCCGGTGCATGTCTGATTATTTTCCTGTTCAGAAAACTCAAAGGATAACAGAAAAACTGCCGTATCTGTACGGCAGTTTTTTTAATCAAGAAACATCAATCAGGCTGATATAATCCGCACCATGCATGGCGATATGTTCTTTTCTTCCGGTAAGGTTATCGCCAAGAAGCAAATCGAAAGTATCACGCATTTGTTCAGCATCAGATGGCATGACTTTGATTAATCTTCTAGTATCAGGATTCATAGTAGTAAGACTCATCATTTCGGGTTCGTTTTCGCCGAGACCTTTGGAACGCTGAATTGTATATTTTGCACTGCCGATTTTCTTTTGAATATCGGCACGTTCTTTTTCGGTATAGGCAAAATAAGTCTTGACTTTTGTATTGATTTCATACAGCGGAGATTCTGCAATATAAACATAGCCTTCCTGAATAAGTGTCGGTGTTAATCTGTAAAGCATAGTTAGAATCAGGGTACGAATCTGGAAACCATCCACATCAGCATCAGTACAGATGATGATTTTGCTCCATCTCAGATTATTCATGCTGAACTGTGCAATATTATTTGTATTTTTCATCTTGACTTCGACACCGCATCCAAGGACTTTGAGCAAATCTGTAATAATATCGCTCTTGAAAATTCTGGGATAATCTGCTTTCAGGCAGTTAAGAATTTTGCCCCTTACGGGGATAACAGCCTGAAATTCAGCATCTCTTGCAAGCTTGACTGCACCGAGCGCAGAATCACCTTCTACAATATATAATTCTCTCCGTGTAATGTCTTTTGTACGGCAGTCTACAAATTTTTCTACCATATTGGCAAGGTCAATGTTGCCGGCTAATTTTTTCTTGATATTTAATCTGGTTTTTTCAGCATTTTCACGGCTTCGTTTGTTGATAAGCACCTGTTCGGCGATTTTATTGGCTTCTTCCGGATTTTCAATAAAATAAACTTCTAGCTGATGCTTTAAAAATTCCGTCATGGCTTCCTGAATGAACTTGTTCGTGATAGCTTTTTTTGTCTGATTTTCATAAGAAGTCTGCGTTGAGAACGAAGATGATACCAGCACAAGACAATCTTTAATATCATCAAAAGATGCGGAAGATTCATTTTTCTGAAGCTTGTTATTATTTTTCAGATAGCTGTTAATCTGTGAGAGAAATGCACTCCGGACAGCTTTGTCAGGCGAACCGCCGTGCTCCAGAAAGCTGGAATTGTGATAGTATTCCAGCAAGCTGACCTGATTCGAGATTGTCATTGCTACAGATAATTTGACTTTATAGTCTGGTTTGTCGGCACGGTCACGGCCCATTCGTTCAGCCGTCCAGTACTGAACGGATGTCATGGCCTTATCACCGGTGAGTTCCTGCACATAGTCAGAAATACCGTTTTCGTAAAAATATTCCTTCTCTAGAAAACTGCCGTCTTCCTGTTCAGAACGATAGAGAAACAGCAGACCCGGATTGACAACAGCTTGTCTGCGGAGAGTATCATGAAAGAAAGCATCTGGGACGTGGATTTCTGTAAAAACTTCCAAATCGGGTTTCCATCTTGTTTTTGTGCCGGTTGGTTTCTGATTCCATGCGGATTTATGCAGTCCGCCGATATTTTCGCCTTTCTCGAAATGCAGAGTATATTCTGTATTATCTCTGTGAACAGTGACATCCATGAATTCCGAAGCATATTGTGTAGCGCAAAGGCCGAGTCCGTTTAAGCCAAGGGAATAATCATAAGATTCTTCTGCATTGTCATATTTTCCGCCGGCATACAGTTCACAGTAAACCAGCTCCCAGTTATACCGCTGTTCAGAATTATTGAAATCAACCGGACAGCCACGGCCGAAGTCTTCTACTTCGACTTCACCGTTATTCCAGCGTGTGATGATAATTTTGTCCCCGAATCCGGCTCTTGCTTCATCAATGGAATTTGAAATAATTTCAAAGATAGAATGGGCACAGCCATCCAGACCGTCCGAACCGAAAATAACACCCGGACGCTTGCGGACTTTGTCAGCACCTTTCAGCATTGTGATGCTTTCATTGCCATAATCCTGTTTTTTAGCCATATATCATATCTGCTCCTTTTTTTAAAACTAATATTTATTCTATCACAAATTTGGCAGTATGTCAATAAGAAATTTTCAGGATGCAAAAAATTCATGCAGACGGTGCGGAACCCATCTGCATGAATGAGAAAAATCAGCTTTCTTTCTGTTTTCTATGTTTTATTGAAAACAGAAAAAGTCCTGCTCCTGAACTGAACAGAATAAGATAAGGTGCAGTTTCCAACAGAATCCCTGTCGGAGAAATGACATCCAGTGTGTTAAGATAGCAAATAGCACCATCTGCTGTCTGCATCCGTCCGCTGGTGCCGTTTGTATCGGAAGTGACAGCGGAAGTGATTTCCGGAGCAGTTTCGACAGCATCCATATTTGTGACGGAAGAAGTTATCTGATAGCCTTCGGAATTTGCATAGGCTTCTTTTGCATTAACTGTGATGCTTTTAGGAAGCGTCAGAGAAACGGATTCACCATCAGCCAGTGTAAAGGACATCGCAGAACCGCCGACAACCGCCGTTCCGGAAGATGCCCCTGTCATCTCGAAGCACATGCCGTCAAGTGTAGTACTGGTATCATCTGCATTTGAAACATTCTGGTAAGAAAGCGAAAGTTCAAAATCAAATTTCTGTGAAGTGTCCGCCATATTTCCGGCGACTTTCTTGGTTAATGTGAAAATATAATTATCGCCTTTTCCATCTTTGTCAGCATCTTCCATACCGTACTGATTGATGAATCCGTCAGTCTTGACAGAATGCGTATAATTCATATCTGATACAGAAACAGATTCTTCTTCATCAGAAAGCATCGCATATCGGATGAGAATGCCTTCTGTATGGTCAGATTTATTTTTCCAGACAGCATAAATATCAAGTGCTTTTTCAGCATCAGCATCCGGAACAAGACCGATTTCAGTTTGTTCGGAAGTGTTCGCCGATTGTGTAATATAATATCTGTAAACCCCCGGCTGAGAGAATTTCTCCGGATGCAGTATGACAGTAATCTGCTTTTTTGGCTGAGGGTCATTTGCAGACCATGAAACTACATCAGATTCAATTTCCGCACCACCAGAAATGCCGGTGTTGACAGCATCGGGAAGGCTGGCATTTTCTGCGGAAGTTTCTGAAATTGAATACTGATACTGTGTCGCCGGAGTATAATTATCATCATTTGTGATTTCAGATGTAAATATCACGCTTGTGAGTCCGTCCGGATTCCCTGCCATACCTTCGGCGAAATCTTCTGCCATAACTGTGGCAGAATTCATGCTCATACCGAAAATCAGACTGAAAGCTGTCAGAAAAGATATTTTTTTAAAACGATTCATCAGATGCATCCTTTCGTGAATTGGAATTACATTTTTAACAGCAGATGATTTCTGAATTATCAGGGAGGTCTTTCACGGTTGACCTTGTGAATGCGCCGGCTATAAAATTTCATCATGATAAAATTTCGCCTTTCTGTGACGTTTCAGCATGACAACTGAAAGATACAGCAATCCTGAAATTATCAGCATTATGGTAAAAGCTTCCTGACTGTCACTGCGAAAACCGGTCGGGGCAATTTCGGTTTGTTTCCAGACCGCATAGAGTGTTACAGTATCCATGCGCTGAACAGATATAACCGCATTCGGAGAATAATCAATACTGTATCCATCCGGCGATTTGCTGAATCCCAGCAGAGTATAATAGTTTTTATGAGAAAAATAATCTGTATACTGATTCAGATGTACCGCCGTATTTGATTGTAGATTGCTGAAACTTATCTGATTTGTTTCCGTATTGCTCCGGACAGTGCATACGGCAGAAGAATGCCACGGAAGAACACCATTCTGATTCAGAAATCCCTGACCGGCATCCAGTATCAGATTGGCAATTTCAGGCCTCTGCTGAGAAACATCATAATTTTCATAGACCGCCTGCATGGAGATGACGGAATTCTGGTCGGCATATTTTGCCTGAACAGTAAATACATCCCCTGACTGATAATAAATTTCATTTTCTAGAGGCGTATAAATCAAGCCGGAAGTTCCTTCGCAAATGCTGACAATCTGCCATCCTTTGAAAATATACTCATCTGTAAGAATTCCGTTAACAGCAATGCTCGCCGGCTGGCGGAGAATGATGATTTCTGACTGGTCGGCAAATGTTCCGTCATCGGATGGGTCATACCATGCGGAAAGAGTACCATTCACAACGATGCCGTCATCTGTTGTATATTCCGGAAGATACTGGATTCTGTAACCGCCGTCAAGTCTCCACATTGCCTTCAGGGTCAGCGCACCGGAAACAGGTGCAGTGAAATCATAAGGCACTTTGCTGACAGTACCGTCATCAAAAACCTGATACCAGCCAAGAAACTGATAGCTCTGTCCTTTGCTGACATCACTGAGCTTTGCATATTTCTGTTCAGAAAGATAACATGCTTTCCATAGGTCGAAATCTTCTGTCATACAGGTATCTGCAAAGCTCTCCGGATAGGCATTGACAGAAGCTGTTACAGCGTTCTGATAAAACTGAAAATAAGTTTCCAGTTCTCCTTCTGTCAGATAAAGCGAATTTCTCAAATCAGAAGGCAGTCCTGCGCCGTCTGATTCCTGATACTGCGTATTGAGATAATAATATACTTTATCCGTTCCGAGTTCGGTTGCTTTTTCTTCTGTAATTTCGATATATTCCCGACTGATGGTATATTCGCTGAGGGTTTCGCCGAATTCTGCATTGATATAAGTTGACTGATTCCGTCTGTAACCGCTGTTATCAAAGCGGAATGTCGGAAACTGCCATGTATAGCCGTTGACAGTTCCGGAATATTCTGCTGTATTGTGATTGATATGGTCGATGATGCCACCGTTCGGGTCAATCCGGATGAGATATTTTACAGGTGTCCACTTGGCATAGACAACCTTATTAGCAGACTGCATGAAAGAATGAAAATCAAAACGTACCGTGCATTTATCATCTTCATACCAGCCATCAAAGAAATAGCCTTCCGGTGCATTCCGACTGATGTCATAGCTCTCCGCATAGGAAGCAAGCGATGCTCCGTAACTGATTTCGACAGTCTTATTTTCCGCTGGTGTATCAGGATAAATCAGGTCGGCAAAATTCGGATAATTTACATCAAATGTCAGAAAATAGCGGTTTCTTGTATAATAAAAATTTGCCGTATTGCTGTTGATTCTGCCATTTGAGAAAGCCGGTTCAGCCTCCTGTCTGGTAAATCCAGATAGTTCCATAAAATCTTCTGCTTCTGTAATATACTGATATTTTGCCGAAACACTTCGATACAGATTATATTTCATGCCGTTATGTGTGACATCGCCATCATCATCGGGGAGAGCTTCTGTATAATAATTCAGATATTTCCGACTGGCCTGAGAGGTACTGAGCTGAAAAACAATATCTTCATCGGGCATACTGTTGATAAGTACCAGAACATGCTGAAATGTTTTGCTGTTCTGGGGATTCCATCGTTCACCGTTATTGTAGGTTATGCCATTGTTGCCGATAATCGGAAAATAAGAAGAAATATCCTGTCCATAGAGTGCAGTAATTTCCCTGACAGTGATATTTTCCCGATACTGCGGAACTTGAAATGTCAGTGTATGAATATTTCTGTCATAATAAATATTAATAATAGTTGAGCCGTCTCCGGAGACAACATCCCGATTCATTTCGGAATGACTGTAAAAAAATCCAGTGACAGGCTGGTGCAGATAACTGTCAATTTCTCCGGAATGCAGAATATCATCCAGTGTTTTTCCAGATACAGTACAGAATTCAGAAGAAGTTTCATAATCATATTGTTTTTGAGAAGTATCCGGTGCATCTGAAATTTTCTGTTTCCAGAGGATGACATGACAGCAAGTATCCTGAATTTCTTCCCATTTTGCAGAAAATGTAATACCAGATTGCAGAGTATCTGCCGGAATTGTACTGTAAGCATATAATCTGCCGTTTGTGCTGTCGGAAGGGATGATTTCAAACTGTTTTTCTCCTGTTTCCGGATAGAAAAAATTCTGATTCAGAATATTGCCGTTTTCATCAGTAACAGGAACATCGCCGAAATACCATCCCAGAAACCGAAAGCCGTTTCGTCTGCTGACAGGAAGTGTTTCAAAACAAGTACCTTGTTCCGTATCGTTTGTCAGAAGATATTTCGAGCCGACATAAGAAGCACCGTTTCCGCTTGAACCTGTATCAAAATGAAACCATCTGGCTTCTGTAAAAACAGGATACAGTTCAAGATTCTGCTGATAACACGAAAGATAATAGCCTGTTTTCTGACTGCGGTTATTTTTTTCATTGCCTTGATTGTCAAGTGTCAGATATTCAAGATTTTCGGCAGGAATCTGCCAGCCAGTGAAAACAAGATGTCTTGCATCCGGACTAGGTGCGATAATATTGCCGATTCTCACATCTGCCTGATTATCTGCACCGAGTACAGCTAATTTTCTGGTGAGAATAGTTTCTCTGTTTGCAGTATCCCATGCGCCGAGATGGAAATTAATAAAATAATAATTGGAATACAGCGGAGCAAGAAAAACATGTGCACATCCCTCAGCATCGGCCGGAGTGCTGTAGTTTCTGCCGTTGATTTGCCAGATAACAGAGGCATTTTCCATAGAAATATTAATTTTTTTCTGAAATGCTATCCGTTCGGGGTCATTCTCCCATTGATAGGAAATCTTTCCGCTGTCAGTGATATTCTGTACCGTTACTGGATACCAGCCGTAGAAAAAAGCATTTTCTTTGTCAGGAGGATTTTCAATCAATTCCAGTGTTTCGCCGTCTTTCAGAATCTGGGAGGTCTGTTCCTCTCCTTTGGTACGGAAATGATATAATTCAGCAAGATAAAAAATTTCATTATCCTGAATACTTTCTTCAAAATCGCCGTTCAGAAAATGAAATTCCACACGAGGAGTCTGAACAACGGCATCTTCTTCATGTTCTATAATTACATAGACAGAAAAGCTTTCTGCGGGAAAAGAAATTTTCTGACCTTCTGCCGAAACTTCCTGAACTTCCTCTTTTCGGCCATTATCATCAATATGATAAACAGTAAAATTGTCACTTTATGCGCAAAGAACGGGATGCTGAGCCGGGTTTTGCAGCTCTGCATGGAACGATCGGAATATGTGAAAACCGTTCAGACGAAAACGCAAGACAGACCTTGCTTTTCAATTATTTAACTGTTTCCTGCGTTATTTCGGGGAAGGAAACCTGCAATCATCGCGGGGGGAGAGCATTCATGAAAAAACTGAGTGTGATTGAAG
>JAFRMZ010000276.1 GCA_017430465.1 Oscillospiraceae bacterium | reverse complement strand
TCTGTTTTTTGCCGTTTCCGGTGAACTGCTTCATCATTTTCTGCATCTGCTCGAACTGTTTCAGCAGTCTGTTGACATCTTCGACCTTCATGCCCGAACCTGCGGCAATACGTCTTTTTCTGGACGGATTGATAATAGAGGGCTTGGCACGTTCTGCCGGAGTCATAGAAAGAATAATCGCTTCGAGACGGTCAAACTGTCTGTCATCGAGTGCAGATTCATCCACTTTGTCACCGCCGGGGAGCATAGATACAATGCTCTTGAGTGAACCCATCTTCCGGATTTGCTTGAGCTGTTCGAGCAGGTCGCTCATATCAAAGCTCTGATTCTGGAATTTCTTGGTCATCTTTTCGGCACTGGTGTGGTCGATGACGCTTTCTGCACGTTCAATCAGAGTGAGCACATCGCCCATGCCGAGAATTCGGGAAGCCATGCGCTTCGGATGAAAACGCTCAAAATCGTCCAGTTTTTCGCCCATACCGATGAATTTAATCGGCTTGCCGGTGACTGCCAGTACAGAAAGTGCTGCACCGCCTCTGGTATCGGAGTCAAGCTTAGACATCAGAACGCTGTTGATACCGAGCGCATCATCAAAAGCCTTTGCGACATTGACAGCATCCTGACCGGTCATGGCATCGACAACGAGCATGATTTCATCCGGTTCGGTATTGGCTTTGATATTCTGGAGTTCTTCCATTAATTCTGTATCAATATGGAGACGGCCGGCAGTATCCAGAATGACAATATCATGACCGTAGTCCTTTGCATAGCGAACAGCCTGCTTTGCGATAATGACGGGGTCAATCTGTCCCATCTCAAAGACTTTGACACCGGCTTTTTCGCCGACAACCTGCAACTGCTGAATGGCCGCTGGTCTGTAAACGTCACAAGCTGCGAGCATCGGCCGGTGGCCTTCTTCTTTGAGATATTTCGCAAGCTTTGCAGAATGTGTAGTTTTACCGGAACCCTGCAAACCGCACATCATGATAACTGTGGGCATCTTGGATGAAATATTGATTCTTTCGTTATTATTGCCCATCAGTTCGATAAGTTCGTCATTAACGATTTTCACAACCTGCTGGGCAGGGGTCAGGCTGGAAAGCACATCTTCACCGACTGCTTTTTCCGACACCTTAGCAACAAAATCCTTGACAACCTTATAGCTGACATCGGCTTCCAGCAGAGCGAGTTTTACTTCTCGCATTGCTTCCTTGACATCGCTCTCCGTGAGTCTGCCGTGAGATTTCAGTTTTTTGAATACATTGCTTAATTTTTCAGAAAGTCCCTCAAAAGCCATTACGGGGTCAGCTCCTTGTCACTGTTTTTTTATAATAACCGCAGACAATTTTCTGCAAGTTCGGTAATACCTGAAATATTTTCCGCACGGCAGGAATCGAGAATCTGTTCCAGACAATTTCTCATACGCCGTATGCGTTCTGCCATACCGAGTTTTTGTTCTGTCTGAGAGAGCACCTGTTCAGAATGCCGGAGGCTGTCGCTGACGGCCTGACGGGTAATATTCTGCATCTGGGCGATTTCTGACAGAGAAAAATCCTCATTATAATATAATTCTGCAATCTCTCTCTGACGTTCTGTGAGCAGTTCGCCATAGCAGTCGAGCAGAAGAACAAATTCCAAATTTTTTGCCATATCTGCACCTCTCTACCTGTAAAGCAGAATTACTTGACGTTTTCAACACCTTATACAGTATAGCATATTTTTAGCAAAAAGTCAAGAGAAAATTTTATTTTTCTTTCCGGCATTTTATCCTAAAATCATATTGCAATTTATGATAAAACATGATATAATAAATAAAATATCAAAAAGAAGGGGTTCTGCTATGCTGTTCGGTTATAAAATTGCAGCGATATGCGTTGCCAAACCTTATGAAGATGTTATCCGGGAATTTCTGGAATCACTCCATAACTCTCTTATTCCCCAGCAATGGCGGCTTTTTATCTATACAACCGGTTCGGAACTGTACTGGAATACACAGGCTGACAAGGGGGAAAAAGCCATATTTGATTTAATTCGGCCTGATTACGTGGATTTGATGATTATCCTTGCAGATACAATTAAAAATTCGGAATGTCTGCACGAACTTTGTGCCCGTGCAAAAAACAACCACATTCCGTTGATTGTCATCAATGATACTATCTCCGGTACATGTGGCATTACATTTGATTTTACCAAAGGCTTCGGAGAAATTGTACGTCATCTGATAACCTGCCATCATATTACAGATTTTCATCTGATAGCCGGACTGAAAGAAAATTCTTTCTCGGATGAAAGAATTGCTGTCATGCGGGAAGTGATGGCGGAATACGGTCTGACACTGACAGACAGGCAAATCAGCTACGGAGATTTCTGGTCCATTCCGGCCAGAGAAGCCACTGAAAAACTCATTCAGGAAAAGCGCATTCCGCAGGCCATTGTCTGTGCTAACGATACCATGGCGATTGCTGTCTGCACAACACTTGCGCAGAACGGCATCCGTGTTCCGCAGGATGTCATTGTCACGGGCTTTGACGGCATTGATTCTATCTATTATTCCATGCCTAAACTCACTTCCTGCAAATGCGACTTTACAGAACTTGGACGTGAAACCGCTCGTCTTGTTCTGGAACTGGAAAACGGCACGCCTCTGCCGGAACATGTCACACTTGTGCCACGTCCCGTTCTGCTGGAATCCTGCGGTTGCAAGCCCATTCAGCAGAATGATACTGTTGATTTCATCAACACTCTGAACGATACTTTTGCCAGATACCAGCGTGAAGGCGAAGACTTAAACGGTATTTCGGCAAAAATCAATGCCAGCGAAACGATTCAGGAAGTCGCCCTGTATCTTACGGACAACCGCCTGTTCTATAATATGACCTGTATGCTGAAAACAGAATGCATTGATGCTTCTCTTAATCCTCTGGAAATCTATTCAGAAACCACATTCGGAAAAGAACTATATATTCTTGCGGATACGGATACGACCTACCCTCCGGAACAGCTTGTCATTCCTGCGGATATGCTCATTCCACGAATGGAAACTTATCTTAAATCCGGTATTCCTGCAATTTTCACATCACTTCATGCAATTGATATTCCGCTTGGGTATCTGTGCTTTCATTTTGCCAATTTCACCAAGCAGAATTATATCAAAATCAATCAGACGGCTATGTTCCTGAGTTCTGCGCTGAGTGGCTTCCGGAACGCACATTATCAGAAGCATCTGCAAAACAAGCTTGAGGAAATCTATCAGTTTGATGCACTGACAGGCCTTTACAGCCGGAAAGCCTTTCATCTACGGCTTGCCCACATGCTGGAAGCGCAGAAATTTGATGCTTTAACGCTGGTTCTTTGCGATTTGGACGGCCTGAAATATATCAATGACACGTTCAGCCATACTGAAGGCGACAATGCGATTGCTGTTTCAGCTAGAGCCTTGCAGACTGCCTGCAAGAACGGTCTTTGCTGTCGTTACGGCGGCGATGAGCTTATCGGTCTGCTGACACTTGACTGTGATGCTTCACAAATCAGGAATGTCATTCAGGCTTATCTGAACGATTACAATCAGCATTCGGGAAAGCCCTATCAGGTATCGGCAAGCATCGGGATTTATACTGCATCTGATGAGCCGTTTGCCTCTATGTTTGAAAAGGCGGATGCGCTTATGTACGAAGAAAAAAAGAACAAGCCCAACAGAAGAAAATAATATGAAAAAATATCTCTTTTTCCTGTTGCAGATATTCTGGTGTCTGCCTCAGAATCTGGCTGGTCTGATACTGTTTTGTTTTTTTCATCTCCGGAAAGAACAGCATTATTTCTTTCGTGGTGCAATTGTCACTGGCTGGGACAGAGAATGCTGTACTTCTATTGGATGCTTCATCTTTATGGACAGAGATTCTTTCCGCCGGAACAGAGGCTTACTGCTTCACGAATACGGACACACAATTCAGTCCTGCATTCTGGGCTGGCTGTATCTGCCGGTAATATTTCTGCCGTCAGTGATATGGTTTTCCGTCCCGTTACTGAACCATTTCCGCCAAAAGAAACATTATTCCTATTACAGATTCTATACAGAACGCTGGGCGAATCATCTTGCTGAAAAATTCTGTAAAGAAAGACCCTTCCGATAAAAACCAGTGCCGTCCTTTGCGGGACGGCACTGTTATTTTTATCTGTTCAGAACTTAGTCATTCTTTTTCTTAGCAATCAGCAGAGATGCCATAGCAGCGGCTGCCACTGCACCTGCAACGGCCGGAACATTCACATCACCGGTTTTCGGAGATTCTGTAGAACCGGAAGTTGTTGTGCTCTTAGCAGTTGTTGTGGTTGCCTTTGTAGTAGCAGTAGTAGACTTTGTTGTAGAAGTCGTTGTGGAAGAAGAAGAAGAAGATTCTGTTTCTTCTGCCTCTGTTGCCTTTTCAGTTTCAGTTTCTGTTTCTGTAGGCTGTTCTTCTTCAGGAGCTTTATCGAAATTCAGGCCGGAAACTGTAAAGTTTACAGTCAGAGTATCCCAATCAGAAATATCATCCGGATTGACAATCATATAGCTGTATGCGCTGGTATCATCCAGTTCAGAAAGCACACCTTCTGTAGAACGTGCATCATCCGGAAGCTTGCTTACCCACTGATTATAGATATTAGTACGTGTAACTTCGCCGTCATCGCTGGAAGTATAATTCTTTGCAATCAGCGGAATTTCAGTATCGTCTGCAACGATGCTGTCTACTGTGATAACCATTTCCGGATATTCTGCTTCTGCGCCGGGAACCATGATAGCAGCAAACTGCACACCGCCGGTTGTTACATCATCAGCGAGCTTTGTGCTGTCCTTGCTGACGCTTACAGAATAAGAACCGTTGCCGGTGATGTCCGTATATGTGCCGATAAGGTTATCCTCATCGCCTTTTTCGTGTTTAATCCACCATCCGCCGTCTACGAAATCCAGATAAGAAGTACCTACATACTTGCTTTCTTCTTTCGGGGCAGGAGCTTCGATTCCAGTGCCGGTAACTGTGAATTCTACTGTAAGAGTATCCCAGTCGGAAATATCCTCCGGATTGATAACCTTATAGCTGTATGCGCTGGTATCTTCAAGTTCAGAAAGCTTGCCTTCTGTGGAGCGTGCATCATCCGGAATCTTGTTGACCCACTGATTATAGAGATTGGTACGTGTTACTACTTCATCATCACTGGAAGTATAATTCTTTGCAGTCATGGGGATTTCGGTATCATCTGCCTTGATGCTGTCTACTGTAATAACCATATCGGGGAAAACTGTTTCGCCGTCAGGAATCATGATAGCAGCGAACTGTACACCGCCGGTTGTCACATCATCTGCGAGCTTGGAGCTGTCCTTGCTGACGCTGACGGTATAAGTACCGTCACCGGTAATTTCCGCAAATGTACCGGTCAGATTATCCTCATCACCATTTTCGTGCTTAATCCACCATCCGCCGTCTACGAAATCCAGATAGGCAGAAAGAGACTGTGTGCTAGGTTCTGTAGCATCTTCTGCGAATGCTGCTGCCGGAGCGACTGCTGACAGGCAAGCGGTAATTGCAGCGGCTGCCGCTAACATCTTTTTGAAATTCATGAAAAATTCCTCCTTGATATAAATTCTTGATATTTGCCATTTTCAGAATTTCATTTATTATAGCATAAAAAACGATACAAGACAAGAATTTTTGAAATTTTTCTGTTATCTGCACAAAAAACGGCTTCCGGATTTGTCTATTCTCATATAGTTTCATCAAAAATGCCAGTAGAGATATAACGCTCTCCGCCATCGGGAAAAAGAACCAGAATATTCTTATTCTGATATTCTGGTTTTCGGGCGAGTTCTGTCGCTGCATAAGCCACTGCGCCGGAAGAAATCCCGACAAGCATTCCTTCTGTGCGTGCGAGCTGACGGGTCATGAAACCAGCATGTTCCTCTGTCACCTGAATAATTCTGTCATAAATTTCCGTATTGAGCGTATCAGGAACAAACCCTGCACCGATGCCCTGAATTTGATGCATTCCAGCCGGACGGCCACTCAGGACAGCAGAACATTCCGGCTCAACGGCAATGATTTCCATCTCCGGCTTTTTACAGCGCAGATATTCTCCGACACCGGAAATTGTTCCGCCCGTACCGACTCCGGCAAGAAAAACATCTATTTTTCCGTTCATATCGTCCCAGATTTCCACACCGGTTGTTTTCCGGTGACAAGCAGGATTTGCGGGATTCATGAACTGTGCTGGAATAAAGCAGTTTTCATGTTTGCGGGCGATTTCATAAGCCTTTGTAATTGCGCCTTTCATGCCTTCTTCTTTGGGAGTAAGACAAAGTTCTGCACCATAGGCACGGAGGAGCTTTTTTCGTTCCTGACTCATATTTTCCGGCATGACTATCAGAAGCCGGTAGCCTTTTGAGGCTGCAAGCATTGCCAGACCGATGCCGGTATTTCCGCTGGTTGGTTCGACAATCACGGTATCCGGTTTCAGAAGTCCCTGCATTTCGGCTTCACTGAGCATTGCCAGTGCGATTCTGTCCTTAACCGAACCGGAGGGATTGCAATATTCCAGCTTGGCGAAAAGATGACCTTGCAGATATTCCTTTTCTTCTGTCCGGAAAAGCCGTACTGTCGGCGTTTTTCCGATACATTCCGTAATACTCTGATAAATACGCATGAAATCACGCTCCCTGTTCAGATATGCATTGCTGCGGCTTTGGTGATAGATTCCAGATTCGGCACAAAAATATTCCCGTGTTCTGTTCCTTCCAATACGCTGTGACCGTCACGGAATGCGCAGAGTTTCGCCAGCGGATAACTCTGCCAGTTATCCTCTGTGGTCAGTTTTTCTGTAGCAAACAAAATGCTGTCCGGTTTCTGCAAATAATGCAGAGTACCTTTCATATTCTTATGCACATAGAGCAAATCGCCGTCATAAATCAGCAGATTCAGCTTATTTCTGGAAGCGAGGGAAATCACGGTCTGTTCTACAATGCGGAAGCGTTCGGCATCGGTCAGCCCCCGTCCGGAAACAGAGATTGCCCGATTCATTTCTTCCAGCAGATACAGAAAAATACGTTCGGAATCTGTATCGCCATGTTGTTTTTCAAGATATTTCGTCAGGTTTCTGCCGGAATAGATAGTTCCGTTATGGACAAGCGTCCACATTCTGCCGGAGCTGTCTGTTCCGTAATATGGATGGCAGTTTTCCGTCCGGACAGAGCCTACTGTTGCAAACCGGATATGTGCGATTGCAACATGCTGTTCCGGAAAATCAGAAAGCCTGTGCCGGAGCATTTTGCTTGTGCAAGCCTGACAGGGTTCTTTCAGATGCATACGTTCTGTATTCTGTTCATACATCATGCCCCATCCGTGGGGATGGCGGACACTGTGTGCAAAAAATAATTCCAGATATTCAAGGATATTCTGCTTTTTTCCGGCAGAAAAACCGAGGAGTTCACACATCGGAAATCAGCCCCCTGACTTGTGATAGAATAAATTAAGAAACTAACAGATGTAAAAATTCATCGCAATGCAAATGCTGTATCTGTTCGCTTGGCCGGCGGCCTTCCAGCTTTTTCTTCTGATAGTTCAGAATTTCCAGAATATCGGGATATTCTGCAAATGTTCTGCTCATATCAGCAAGTATATTCTGCGCCTGCAACAGAATCGGCCGGCCCTGTATCAGTACATTCTGAATCTGCAAAGAGGCCGCCGCCTGATGATTCCGGACAGCCTGTTCCTGCAATTCCGGTGTAAATGCAAAATCTTCCTGCTGAGACAGATACACCAGCAGAATATGTGCAAATTCCAAATCTTTTTGGGAAATGCCCAGCGGTTCAAGCGGATTCAAATCAAACATTCTTAATTCAATGTGATTAACACCGTTTTTCTCCAGAGATTCCAGAGTATTTTCTCCTCTGGGCTTAAGCCGGACAGGAAGATACAATTCCGCTGCGGAATATAGCAGTCCTTCTTTAATATATGCCTGAATGCTTCTGGTATACTCCGGAACGGAATGATAATTCAGATGCGGAATAAAAGCGTTCCAGTAACCTTTATGACTGCTTCGTTCGGATGCATAATCCGAAAGCGTTGCGCCGGCTATGCGCTGATGTGAAAACGTAATATCGCTGACGGGACTTGCTGCTGTCAGCAGTACCAGAAGCCAACTGTAGCTTAATACTTGTTTGGCCAGTTTCAGATAGAACTGATTTTTGAATTCCTGAAATGCAGTCTGTTCTGGTTTCAGTGTCAGCAGATACGCATCCAGAAACGAAAAATTAAAATGAATTCCGGAAAAGAGCATTTTTCTCTTGCCGTATTTCTGCTCCAGATACTGCCGGTAACGATTCTTTCCGGCACGGGACTCCTCACGGAAATAAGCAACAGGGATTTCGTCTTCGCTGTCGATATGCGGAGGATTGCTGAACAGCCACAATGTTTCCTGCTGATGTTTCAGACGATTACGGGCTTCTTTGTCGAGTCCGGACAGAGCCGTCAGCATATCAGCAATGCTGTGACAAGGGGGCGTAATAATCTCCAGTTGATTTTCGCAGAAATCCCGTTCCAGACAAGCGTTTTCAAACGGATGCGGAGTCTGTGCAAGATGACCGTCTGCATCAATCCGGAGCGTTTCACGTTCCAGACCAAATAATCCCTCAAACTGCTGATAATTTTTCATGCCAACCAACTCCTTCATGTCTATACAATTCATATTAATCTGATAGGTTATATCAGAAATATTATAGCAGATTTTTCCGAATTTGTCAAGGGAAATTCTTTTCCATAATATGGAAAATTTTGTATTTTCATGCGTTCAGCATGTATTTTTATAATTAAAATCAACTTTAAGTATAGTAAAACGTCATTCTGCACAAATATGTGCAGAAAACTTCACAAAAGATTGTCATTCCAGAATATTGACGGAATCTCTCTTTTTTATTATACTAAAAATCAGCAGGGCTAAGCCCAATTAAGGAGGATATTTTTTACTATGGATTTTCAAACAATTGCCGCAATCGTTGCGGAACAGTTCGACATGGACATCGAAGATTTAAGCGAACATACCGACATTCTGGAAGACCTGAACGCCAATTCTATGGATGCAGTGGAATTAATCGTTTCTATCGAAAGTGCTACAGATATTAAAATTCCGGATGAAGCTGTCGATTCTATTCGTACTATCGGAGATATTGTCAATTATCTGGCCGACCACGCCGAAGACTGAAAAAGGCAGAAATTTGCGCTTGCATTTCGTTCCCGAATCTGCTATAATATTCTCAGAAAGGAAGGTGCTTTTCTCATGAAACAAAAGAAAATTTCCGCACTTGGTGCAGGAATTCTGACGGCCTGCCTCTGCGGTGCAAATCTCAGCGTTTGTGCATATACTCCTGATGATGTGGCGCAGAAAGCAAGAGAAGCCGGCTGGCCCGAAACACTTATCCAGACAGGCTATAACCAATGGGCTTCCGGAGAATATTCCCAGAATGAACTGAATGAAGCCTATGACAGTGTACTGGAATACAACGAACAGACAGAAGATTTTATCTATAATCAGTTTGGCATCGACCCCGATGAGGCAAGACAGAAACGTGCTGAAAAAGAGGCTCAACAGGAAACGCAGGCAGTTTCTGAAATTGTTCAGAATCAGGAAACAGAGCTTTCTGCATCCGAAACGGAAACGCAGGCGGAAACTGCAAAAACATCAGAAAAATTCATTTCTGACAGCGAGTTCATCAGCATGAATATGGACGAAAAGCAAGCGTATGTCAATTCGCTCAGCAGTGACGAAAAAACAGAATTCATTTCTTCTCTCAGCACCGAAGCCAGAAACAGTATCATCAAACAGCTCCCGACAGAAGACAAAGTTGCCATTATGCAGAAATATATTGATACCGCCAGCACCATGGGCATGAACGTTACCGTGGATGAACTGACCGAAAAAGATATTTCTGTTACTGTCCGCAACAATGACGGCATTGTCATCGACAAGGCGGAAGTCGGTGTCGTGATTGATGAGACCGGCATTTCTCATACAAAGCCCTTGCTGTTTGCCGGCATCGGAATTCTGATTTCCGCAGGCGGATTCGGCTGGTTATACTGGTATATCCGGCACACGGAACAGGATTCCTGACATCCGGAAAGGAGGATTCTATTGGCAGATAAAAAACATAAAAATTCACTGCCGGTTTATCTTCTGACAGGAATTTTTCTGCTGATTCTATGTATTGCCGTCTGTATCGGTATACTTATCAGGCCTTATGAAAAAGCGCAGACTTATCTGAACATCCTATTCATGGACCAGAACATGAAAATTTCGCCTTCTTCCGGTCTGAACGGACTGGTCATCAAAGAAAACAATATCGAAACGACTCCCGTTTCCGACATTCCGGTAGAAGAACAGCATTTTTATGATACAGGTGAAATCATCCGTCCGTCATTCGGTGAGCAGTATGCTGTTCTGAAATGTGATGATATTTCGCTTTCTGTTCCGGTGTACTGGGGGTCGACTGCCGAACTTCTGGAACGGGGTGCATGTCAGGCGAGCAGTTCCGCTGTACTAGGCGAAACCGGAAATGTTGTCATTGATGCTCATGTAAACACGTTTTTTGCTGACCTCGGCAGGCTTGAAACCGGAAATACTGTCGTGCTTTACACCAGTTACGGCATTTTTACTTATGAAGTATCTGAAAAAATAGAATTTCTGAATACAAATAAAAAATACGTTCTCCCCACTGAAGATGACCGTCTGACACTCTATACCTGCGAAGCACAGGTGCTCGGCACTTCCGACAACAGAACCGGTGTTGTCTGCACGCTTGTCAGCAAGCAGTTCTACAATCCGGCAGAGGGGGCGAATCCATGACAAAAATCAAGCTTTATATTCCGAAAATCATACTGACATTTCTGCTGATTTTTCTGCTTGCCGGAACGGAACTCACCCTTCTGGTGCAGAACAAAGCCCTGACTTACAAAACATTCGAGACAATCACCGTTCAGCAGGCACTTGATGAAAAGGCCTATTCTACTCTGGAAAGCTATTTCAAATCCAGAGCAAACAGCACCGGCATTCCGGCGGAGGTCTATCTGAATGCCGTCACGCAGGAAGACATGAAGCAAGGCATTCTCTCCGGTGTTTCGGAAGCTGTCAGGCAGATGCATTCCCCTGCTGACGGTTATGCCATTACGATGGATTTTACTGAACTTGAAACTTCAGTGACAGAATTTTTCACTCAGTATGCGGATACAAACAATATTCAGAAAGATGAAACTTTCCGTCAGAAAGTGCAGGCCAATCTGGAAGAAGCCGAAGCTAAAATTCTTGCTGTTGCGGATACGTTTCGTTTCGGGACGATTTACGAGCACGGCTGGTTTGCTAAACTCCGGCTGTTTCTGAATCTGTTTCAGAAGCTCATGATTATATTATGCATTGCAACGGCGGTGATTCTGCTTTGTCTGATATTTTGCTGTAGAAGCCGGTTTTCAGAACTTTTCTACTGGCTGGGGCTGACTGCCCTGATTTCCGGACTGCTCATTTGCGTGCCGTGCCTGTATGTTCTTCTGACAGATTATTTTTCTGCATTTGTTGTAAAAGACTTGCAGATTTATTCCGCAGTGACAGGCTATCTGCAATACATCACAAAACAGACCGCTTTCACAAGCGGAATCACTGCCCTGCTTGGCGCAGGAAGCCTGATAATTTTCAGTATCATTCAGAAAAAGCAAACGACAGCAGACTGATTTCTGCTGTCGTTTTTTATCTTGTTTTAATTCCAGTCTTTCTCCCGAATCTGATTATAGCAGATTTTTCCGCTGGTTGTTTTCGGAAGGGAATCTGCAAATGCGATAATTCTGGGATATTTATATCCGGCCAGCCGTTCTTTTGCAAACTGTCTGATTTCTTCGCTGAGGGCTTCACTTGGCTGATAACCTTCCCGAAGAACAACAGTTGCCTTGACAAGCTGACCACGTTCGGCATCCGGCACACCGGTGACAGCGCATTCCAGAACTGCTTCATGCTGAATCAGGACACTTTCCACTTCAAAAGGGCCGATTCTGTAACCGCTGGATTTGATAACATCATCCAGACGGCCAATATAATAATAATAGCCCTCTTCATCATAATAAGCTGTATCGCCGGTATGGAAAATACCATTTTTCCAGTAGCGGGCATTGGCATCAGCATTGCGCTCATAGCCCTGACAGAGGCCTTCCGGCATACGGTTTCGGGTATCAATAACAATTTCGCCCTGTTCGCCGGCCTTGACGGGCTTCTGTTCCCTGTCCACGAGCATGACATGATACAGAGGGTTCGGCTTGCCCATTGAACCACGTTTCGGATGAGAGCCTTTAAAATTGCCGATAATCAGAACAGTTTCGCTCTGGCCGAAGCCTTCCATAATTTCCAGCCCTGTTTTTTCATAAAACAGTCTGATAATTTCTTCCTGAAGGGCTTCTCCGGCAGTAGAAGCATGTTCCACGCTTGCAACGGCTTCTTTGCGGATACCATTTTTAGCCATCAGCCGGAACAGTGTTGGCGGTGCGCAGAAACTGGTAACCTGATATTTCTGGAGCACCTGCATCATCTTTTCGCTGTTGAAACGTTCAAATTCATACACCATGACAGTACATCCGCAGAGCCACTGTCCGTAAAGTTTTCCCCATGAGGCCTTAGCCCAGCCGGTATCGGCAACGCTTAGATGCAGACCGTTATCTTTCACGCACTGCCAGTATTTCGCAGTGACGATATGCGCCAACGAATATGTATAATTATGCACTGCCATTTTCGGATTGCCCGTTGTGCCGGACGTAAAATACATAATCATAGGGTCAGTAACTTTTGTAGGGATTCGTTTCAGCTCCGGAGAAGCCTGTGCAACAGGCGCATCGAGGCAGAGAAAGCCTTCACGCTGTTGTCTGACGGTATACAGCAATAAATTTTTATCCTGCACTGCTTTCCGAACACGACTGCAAAGATTCTCATCTTCGGCGCATATAATAGCTTTTACCCCTGCGGCCTCGATTCTGTATGCAATATCATGAGACTGGAGCATATGTGTCGCCGGAATAGAAAGCGCACCTATCTTATGCAGTGCAATATGCAGATACCAGTATTCATAATGCCGTTTGAGCATCAGCAATACTCTGTCTCCCTTGCGGATTCCCTGACTGAGAAAAAAATTAGCAGCCTTGGAGGATAACTCGCTGATTTCCTGAAACGTAAGTATTTTTTCATTATCATGCTCATCGCACCAGATAATTGCTTTTTTATCCGGTTCTTGTCTGGCGATTTCGTCCACAACATCGTATGCAAAATTATAATTTTCATCATAATGCAGGGAAAAACCGGTAAAATGTCCGTCTTTGTCAAATTCTGCACGGCTGTATTTCTGATACAATGGTTTCATAAGCAAATCCTCCCTTATTGATAATCGACTATTGTCAAACAAAACATAAAAAACATATATCATATACAAAAATATATGTATATGACAGCAGATACCCCCCTCTGTTACAGAGGGGGTATTTCTTATTTATTTTTTTTAAAAATTCCACTGCGTTTTTCTTCAAAAATACCGAACTTGCGGAATCTCTGATACCGCTGATTCAGCACTTCTTCTTCAGAAAGAGCAGAGAGCTCATCCACGGCTTCGATTAAAGTTCCTTTCAGTCCTGCGCACATTTTGCCGAAATTGTCAAAATCTTCGGGAATAATTTCTTCTGCGACTTCAAATTCTTTCATATCCTGCGCAGTGATATGCAGGCATTCTGCGGCCTTTGCCACATTTTCCTGACTGGATTCCTTCCAGAGGATACTTGCGCATCCTTCCGGAGAAATGACAGAATAAACAGCATTTTCCAGAATCATGACTTTATTGGCACTTGCAAGGGCGAGTGCGCCGCCGCTTCCGCCTTCGCCGATGACAACGGAAATCACTGGTGTTCTGAGTCCCATCATTTCCATGATGCTCTCTGCAATTGCCTGTCCCTGACCACGTTCTTCGGCATCTGCACCGGGATATGCGCCGAGCGTATCCACAAAGCAGATGACAGGACGATGAAATTTTTCGGCCTGTTTCATGAGTCTGAGAGCCTTTCGATAGCCTTCGGGCTTAGGACAGCCGAAATTACGTGCAAGACGGCTTTCCAAATCCGTACCTTTTTCCATTGCGAGGAATGTCACGGGACGGCCATCCAGAAAGCCTACGCCTCCCATAATGGCCAAGTCATCGCCATATCGTCTGTCTCCGTGCAGTTCGATAGGAAATTCAAAAATTTCATTTACATAAGCACCGCCGGTAGGACGGCCATTTTTTCTGGCAGTTTTCAGTTTCACATAAGAATTCATGAATTACACGCTCCTTTTATGAATCGTGAGCAGTTCTGCAATAGTATCACGAAGTTCCGGACGGGGAACAATGGCATCTACAAAGCCGTGTTCGAGCAGAAATTCTGCTTTCTGGAAGTTATCCGGCAATTTGCTTTTGGTAGTCTGTTCCACAACACGGCGACCTGCGAAACCGACAAGTGCTTTCGGTTCTGCGAGGATAATATCACCCTGCATCGCAAAGCTTGCGGTGACACCGCCTGTTGTCGGGTCAGTCAGGACGGTGATATATAACAGTCCTGCATTGCTGTGATTCTTGACTGCACCGCTGACTTTTGCCATCTGCATAAGGGAGATGACGCCTTCCTGCATTCTTGCTCCGCCGGATGCCGTAAAGCCGACAACCGGAAGCTGATGTTCCGTTGCATATTCAAACAATCTGGTGATTTTTTCACCGACAACACTGCCCATACTTGCCATGATAAATTTAGAATTCATCACAAAAACAGCACATTCGTTATCTGCAATAAACGCTGTACCGCAGACAACAGCATCATCTTCGCCGGTATCATGACGGGCTTTTTCCAGTTTATCCTGATAGTTCGGAAATTCCAGAAAGTCCTTGCTGAACAGACCCTTATCCAGTTCTTTGAAACTGTTGCGGTCAGTGATATACTTAATTCTGGCTCTGGCATCGAGACGGAAATACGTACCGCATTCCGGACAGATATAATCATGCTGTTCCAGATTGCTGAGTGTATCTTCATGACTGCATTTTTTACAGGTAACTTTTGCCGAACCATTGACTTTCTGCATAATATTATCAATAAAGCTCATTCTTTTTTACGCCTCCACGAGTGCAAAAGAAAATTCAGCAGAAACGCAGAGTTTGCCGTTGACTGTACCTTTTCCCTTGCAGAAATAAAATGCGCCTTTGCTCTTGATGATTTCACATTCTGTCTCAAACACATCGCCGGGTTTTACGGGGGTCTTGAATTTTACGTTATTCAGGCCGGTAAAATAAGGGGTTTTGCCTGCGGAAGTTCCTGCAAGCAGAACGCAGGCAGACTGTGCGAGAATTTCGCACTGAATCACGCCCGGCACAACCGGATTCTCCGGAAAATGGCCTTTCAGGAAGAATTCTTCTCCGGTGACATAGTGTTTTCCGTGTGCTTTTCCGTCTTCTACATAAGCTTCATCAATAAGAAGCATGTTGTCACGATGCGGAATAATCTGCATAATTTCTTCTTTTGTCATGCGGTTCACCTCAGATTTTGCGGAATGACAGTACAGCATTGTGACCGCCGAAGCCCAGATTGGAAGACATCGCCAGTTCTATCGGAGTTTCTACTGCAACATTGGGAGTATAATCCAAATCACATTCGGGGTCGGGTTCTTCATAGTGAATTGTCGGCGGAACGGTATTATTTACCAGTGCCAGAACAGCCGCAATCGCCTCTACCGTACCGGTTGCGCCGAGCATGTGTCCGGTCATGGACTTGCTGGAGCTGATATGCAGTTTCTTTGCATTTTCGCCGAACGCCTTTTTCAGAGCAGTTGTTTCTGTCTTGTCGTTCAGAGGAGTGCTTGTGCCATGCGCATTGATATAGATTTTGGAATAATCCAGTGTATCTTTCATATCTTCCGGAATGGCCTGTAAAAATGCCTTTGCCACCTGCGTGGCTTCTGGGTCGGGAGCAGTTACATGATGGGCATCACAAGTTGCACCATAACCGCACACTTCAGCGATAATATTTGCACCTCTCCGTTTTGCGTGTTCATATTCTTCCAGAATCATGACACCTGCGCCCTCAGCCATAACGAAACCGTTCCGGTTCTTGTCGAACGGACGGCAGGCCTTTTCGGGGTCGGGATTGTCTGTCAGTGCCTGACAGTTGCCGAATCCTGCAACAGTCAGAGGCATGATGCCAGCTTCTGAACCTCCGCAAATCATCACATCAGCATAGCCATGCAGAATGCTCCTGTAACCTTCGCCGACAGCGGTCGCACCGGTTGCACATGCAGTAGAAACTGCGGTGCAAGGGCCGTTTGCCTTAAACTGAATTGCAATATTTCCGGCTGCGATATTATAAATCATCTTCGGGACAAAATGCGGAGATACTTTTCTTGCACCTTTTTCCAGAAGATTCTTATGGTCAGTGCAAAGTGTATCAATACCGCCGATGCCTGAACCGAAACATACGCCCATTCTTTCAGAATCAATATTGATTTCGCCTTTTTCGGGGTCAGCATTCAGCCCACTCTGCGCCATTGCTTCGTTAGCGGCGATGACTGCAAACTGTGTGAACGGGTCAGACTTACGGACAAAAGGCTTGCCCAGAACGGCTGCCGTATCAAGATTCTTGATTTCGCCGGCTACTTTATATTTAGATTCTGAAATATCAAATTTTGTAATCAGGCCGATGCCGTTTTCTCCGGCAAACAGGGCTTTCTGAAATTCTTCAACAGAATTTCCAATGGGAGTGACTGCGCCCATACCTGTGATGACGATTCTTCTCATGAAGCATATTCCTCCTTACATTGCCATACCGCCGTCAACACGGATGACTTCGCCCGTGATGAAATCTGACTGGGGTGATGCCAGAAACAGTGCCAGTGCAGCTACATCTTCCGGCTTTCCGAAATGTCCGACCGGAATGGATTTTTTCAATTCTTCGTTATTCTGAAAACTGGTTGTCATACTGGTCATGATAAAGCCCGGTGCAATTGCATTGCAGCATACACCCTTTGCGGCGAGTTCCTTTGCGGTAGATTTTGTCAGGCCGATGATGCCTGCCTTGGATGCTGCATAATTTGCCTGACCGATATTGCCGAACAGTCCGGATACAGAACTGATATTGATAATCTTTCCGTATTTTTTCTTCATCATGGGGCGGTAGAAATTCTTTGTCATATAAAATGCGCCTTTGAGATTGACATCAATCACGGCATCGAAATCTGCTTCGCTCATGCGGAGAATCAGATTGTCCTTTGTGATGCCGGCGTTATTGACCAGAATGTCCACACTGCCGAAATCAGTCAGAATCTGCTTGCAGACTTCGGCAACCTGTGCGCTGTCTGCCACATTGCACTGATAAGCCTTTACCTGTACACCAGCCTGTGCAATTTCCTGCACGGCAGATTCCAGTTTTTCAGGCGGATTAATATCCACAATTGCAATACCTGCGCCGTTTTCTGCGAATTTCTTACATATTTCCAATCCGATGCCCTGTGAACCGCCGGTCACAACAGCAATCTTATTTCTTAGCATGGGGGTTTCGTCCTTTCGTATCTGATATTATAATTAAGATTTCAGAGTTTCCAGAACTGTTTGGAGAGACTCTGTGCTGTCTATCTGATATGCTTTTGCATCAGGAAGAATCTGGGTAATTAATTTCTGCAACGTTGCGCCGACACCAGTTTCGATGAATGTATCAAAGCCGTCATCTGCCATACGGCGGATTAACTTTGTCCACTGTACAGGGTGATTCACCTGTTCGAGCATAAGTGCTTTTGGGTCATTCTCATAAGGTGAGGCGGTATAGTTTGCATACACCGGAATTTCCGGAAGCTTGACTGCAAAAGATTCGAGAGCTTTTCTGAACGGCTCAACTGCGGGAGTCATATAGGGAGAATGGAATGCACCGCTGACTTTCAGCATCAGGCCTCTGCCCTTAGCATTCTTGACATCTGCGCCGAAAGCTTCAAGCTGTTCTTTATCGCCGGAGAACACCAACTGCATAGGAGAGTTGTAATTCACCGGAAAGATTTTATCATAAGGCTTTGCGAGTTCTTCTGCTTTTTCAGATGGAATTCTGACAACTGCCATCATAGAGGCCTCGACACCCTTAGAGGCTTCTGCCATGGCTTTTCCACGAACAGAGGCAATTTTAAAGCCGTCTTCGAGAGAATATGCACCGCCGAGCGCAAGAGCAGGGATTTCACCAAGAGAAAAGCCAGCCAGCCCGTCCGGTGCGATGCCGTTTTCTTTCAGAGCCAGAGCAGCGGCTAAATCTGCCAGATACAAGCAAGGCTGTGTATTTTCTGTCTGTTTCAGATTTTCAGGGTCACCAGTAAAGCTCTGTTCGATTGTGCCGGGACGGATAGTTTCACAAGCATCATAAAGATTCTTGACCGCCGGAATGGTGTCATAAAATTCCTTGCCCATACCGACATACTGCGCACCCTGACCGGAAAATACAAATGCTATTTTACCCATTTCAGTGCTCCTTTCAGGCAGTTTTCTGCCTCCTGCATGATTTCAGTAATTATTTCCTGACAGGTCTGTTCTTTTTCGACAAGACCGGAAATCTGTCCGGCAAGAACGCTTCCGTTTTTGACATCGCCGTCAACAGCGGCTTTCCGGAGAGAACCTGCGCCGAGGTCAGCAACACTTTCCTGTGTCGCTTCGGGAGCGAATTCCATCTTGACAAAATTTCTGGTAAAATTGTTCTTGATACCACGGCAGGTATTTCCGCCGAATCTGCGGCCGGTCACCTGTGTGGAAATATCTTTGGCTTTCAGAACCATGTCTTTATAATTCTGATGTACACCGCATTCTTTGGCGACTAAAAATCTTGTACCCATCTGGACACCGACAGCACCAAGCATAAGTGCGGCGGCGATGCCTCTGCCGTCACCGATACCACCGGCGGCAAGCACCGGAATATTGACAGCATCCACAACCTGCGGAACAAGTGCCATTGTCGTTAGTTCGCCGATATGACCGCCGGATTCCTGTCCTTCTGCAATCACGGCATCTGCGCCGGCCTTTTCGGCCTGCTTTGCCATTGTGACAGAAGCAATCACCGGGATAACTTTGATTCCGGCTTCTTTCCACATAGGGATATATTTACTTGCATTGCCTGCGCCTGTTGTGATGACAGCCGGTTTTTCTTCTGCGCAGACCTGAGCGCATTCATCAGCAAAGGGGCTCATCAGCATAATATTCACGCCGAAAGGCTTATCTGTCAGGCTTTTTGCAAGCTGAATCTGTTCTCTGACATACTCGGCATTGGCATTCATAGCCGAAATAATTCCCAGTCCGCCGGCGTTGGAGACTGCGGCGGCAAGTCTGCCGTCCGCAATCCAAGCCATACCGCCTTGAAAGACGGGATAGGAAATACCGAGCAGTTCACAAAGCGGAGACTGCATCATGTTGATTAACCTCTGAGAGCTTCTACAACTTCTGTCAGTTTGCCGACTGTGTTGATTTCGGGTTTCATTTCGATTTCCACGCCAAATTCTTCTTCAAGCTGCATAGCCATTTCGGTAAGGTCGAGGGAGTCGATGCCCAAATCTGCGAAAGCAGTATCTGCGGTGATTTCAGCAGCATCTGTGTCTGTAGCTTCTGCGAGCAGTTCGATAATTTTTTCCTGTACCATTGTAATTTTCTCCTTTTTATGATATAATAGATTTATAAATATATGTGAACCGGATATATTCCGGAAGTCACCATTCTATCAGGCAGGCTGCATTAGACAAGCCGCCGCCGAATGCGCAGAGAATGATTTTATCTCCACGTTTTAAGTTACCGCTTCTGGCGAGTTCATCCAAAGCAATCGGGACAGATGCGCTGGACGTGTTGCCGTATTTTTCGATATTGCAGAAGAATTTCTCCTGAGAAACGCCAAGTCTCTTGGCTGCAAAGTCGATGATTCTCTTGTTTGCCTGATGCGGTACAATCCATGCGATGTCATCCATTGTCAGATGATTGCGTTCCAGCAGAGCAGTAATATCCTGCGAAATGGCATTTACGGCATATTTGAACGTTTCCTGTCCCTGCATGTGGATATAGGGAGAGTCTTGTTCTCTCTTGAAATAAGGTGAATTGCCGTTTCCGTGCGGAATCTTGATAACAGTATCTCCGCCCTTGACAGTAACGACAGAATCCAGATAGTTTTCACCACGTTCCAGTACGGCTGCGCCTGCACCATCACCAAAGATAACGCAGGTACTTCTGTCGTTGAAATCCAGAATACCACTCATGCGCTCTGTACCGACCACCAGAATTTTTCTGAATTCTTTATGCAGTGCAAAAAATGCCGCTGCGGTTTCCAGCAGAAAGAGAAATGCCGAACATGCTGCACTGACATCCATTGCCATACAGGAAACGCCAAGGCCGTTCTGAATCATGCATGACATGGACGGCGATGAGGTTTCTCCGCTGACAGTGGCAGCAAAGATAGCATCAATTTCCTCTGCTTTGACACCGGCATTTGCCAGTGCATTCTGTGCGGCTTTCAGGCCCATTTCCGATGCGAATTCTTCTTCAGAGAAACGGCGTTCCCTGACACCGACTCGTTTGGAAATCCATTCGTCATTGGTATCCACAATCTGTGCCAAATCATCATTTGTGACTACTTTTGACGGCACATGCATCCCTGTACCTATAATACGAAAACTCATAATAAATTTATGCCTCCTAAAAATCACGCATATTAAGCAAACGCTTTTAATAATTAGTAACTTCTTACAGGATTTTGTTACAAAAATAATTGCCAAATATTTATTTATTTTTTTGTTGATTATGACGAATGTTTTTTTACAGAATTTTGTAATATTTTGGTCTGATAAAACACTAACTATAGTAGAAAGCTGAGGTGTTTCCTGTTATGAAACACGAATTTGAAATTTTATATAAAGATTACTTTCCCCGTATTTATGCGTTTTTGTATAAGCTGACCGAAAACAGGGACTTGACTGAGGAACTGACGCAGGAAACATTCTATCAGGCTTTTGTTTCCTTTTACAGATTCCGTGGTGACAGCGATGTATTTACATGGCTTGCCTCTATTGCCAAGCATACATATTATCGCTATCTGCGGAAAAACAAGCATCATCTGGAAAGTATCAGTGCAGAAACGCTTATGGAGTATTATGCCCATGAGACAACCGAACATCTGGAAGATACCATTGAACGTCAGTTTCTTCTGGAAGCCGCTAAAAAAGCCCTGCTGTCACTTCCGAAAAAATATCAGGATGTGACAATTCTCCGTGTATATGCGGATATGAGCTATGCACAAATCGGGGATGCTCTGCATATCAGTGAAAATTCTGCCAGAGTAATCTATTATCGTGCCAAAAAAATGATGACGGAGGCGATTAAAAATGAGCATGAACTGTAAAGTAGTGACAGATATTGCAGAACTCTATTATGATGGCTCACTCAGTCCGGAAACCCATAAAGCAGTGCACCAGCATCTGGGCGGATGCCGGAACTGCCGGAATTATTACCGCCAGTATGCCACTATCCGGAAACAGAAAAGCAAGCCGGCATTTTCCCTTCTGCCGGATGAGGAAATCTCTGAAACTGAAAAAAGACTGTATACCAGTCTTTCGGAAAAGCTACGCAAAAGACGTTTCTGGAATATTGTCGGCACAAGTGCTGCTATCGGAGCAGGTTCGGTAATGCTGACCATCGGACTGCTTCTGACTTATAAAAAAGAAAATTCTGAGGAATAAATTATAATAAGTAAAAACTAAATCTGAAAAGGAGGAAAAATTTTATGCTTCAAATCTACTGCGGTGACGGAAAAGGAAAAACTACCGCCGCCCTCGGACTCGCCGTGCGTGCCGCCGGAAATGGTATGCGTGTACATTTTGTGCAGTTTCTGAAAGGTGCACCGACTTCTGAACTCGAAATTCTGAAAAAGATTCCGGAAATTACTGTTCTAAGATGCGACAGGGACTATGGCTTCACCTTCCAGATGAATGACGAAACAAAAGCCCGCCTGACAGAACGTCATAACCAGATGCTCTCCGAAGCAATGGGGAATGTTTATCAGGGCAAAACAGATATGCTGGTGCTGGATGAATTTTTTGCAGCTTATCACTGCAATCTGTTTGACCGTGAGCTTGCTACCCGTCTGGTATTCGGCATTCATAACAAGACAGAACTGGTTCTAACCGGACGTAACCCCGAACCGCAGTTTATTGAACTGGCGGACTATGTCAGCGAAATTAAAGCAATAAAGCATCCTTATCAGAACGGTATCTCTGCCCGTGCTGGGATTGAATACTGATTTTTTTACTGAAACATCTGAAAAAACAAATCCCCTTCCGGAAAAATCCGGAAAGGGAATTTTTTTAAGAATCTATTTCGCCATTCTCCGCCCAGTCTAACAGGCGTTCCTGACCATTTGCGTTTTCTAAATTGAATCTTAAGTCTTTTACATAGCCGTCTTCTGTCTGAGAACCCTGCGTCTTATTCGGATAAGCACCATACATGGAATTATCTTCTACAGCAACAGCTACGACAGAATTTGTGGTGATTCTGCATAAAGCACCGTCCAGCTTTTCGACACCGTTATAATATTTACGGATTTTAGAGGCCATTGCCGCCTCTGCACTATGATTTGTTTTATTGTCCCAACCATCAGCAAGGTCTTTTTTCCAGACAAAGTTCTGAGCACTGAGTGCTATGCCTTCCGTATCAAGCTCTGTAAGAGACGTAATCGCCGCTTTGGAAAGGTTACGTGCATTGGAATTTACTGCACTTACTTTCGCTTTGAATACATAGCCCAGCATACTGGGGACAAGCAAACCTGCCAATACACCGAGGATGGCAATCACAACAACCAGTTCAACCAGAGTGAAACCGTTTACTTTTTTGTTCATAAAAAAACCTTCTTTCTTAGAAATATTGAGGATGATAAATTCAGATGCTGTACATAATTTGTTCACATTTAAATCTTAAATATATTATAGCACATAAAATAAAATTTGTCAATGTTTTTGCGGACGAATTTTGCTTCGGATTTTCGCTTTTTTTGTGATATTCGTATAATATTATCTGTAATTATCTCTTAAAAAATACTTTATGTATATTCATGGTGAAAATTATCCTTTCCGGCGGAATCTCTGTACAGTATACGAATTTCAAAAAAATATTCATTATATTATAAAAATTTGTTTTGTGCAGAAAGCACAAGCTTTTTCTACAGCATAGTTAAAAACCGCTTTTTTCAATGCCTGTTCCCTCTCACTATGCGGAAATTTGAATATAAAATATGTCTTAAACGTTACTGGATTATTTAAAATATATAAATAAACAGAAAATACTATATGTAATTTGTGAACAAACAATTACAGAATGCGAAGCTAAAAAAGCCCTGTTTTTCGTCATCTACAAAAGGGAATAATTTTAGGAAATATTATCCAGAATGCTATAAAAACATTCCAAATCGGCGCATTTCAGGCATTTTTAAGGGGTATACAAGACGTGATTGAAATTGTACAATTTGACGAAAAAGCCCCGAACTTAAACGATTTAGATTTCGATTTCGTAAAAGTTCGTTCATAATTTGTTTTTTTTTCCGAAAAGTATTGACAAAACTTTAGACATGTGCTATACTATACTTGTAAGGAAAACACCGGTACGAAAAATAAAAACGGTGAATTCCAGAAGACGCAGTCGAAAAACGCACTGCAAAACTAATTAATTATTTATTATAAGGAGGTTTTCACTATGAAAACAAGAAAGAACGTCAAGGGCTTTACACTGGTAGAACTTATCGTAGTTATCGCAATCATCGGTGTACTCGCTGCAATCCTCGTACCGTCCATGCTGGGTTATGTAAAGAAGGCTAACCAGTCTGCTGTTAACTCCAACGCTAAGACCATCTACAACGCTGCTGCTACTGCTGTTACAGACTGCGATACTGCTGGTGCTACGGTATTCAGTGCGGCGAACAAGGTTACAGGCAAGCTTACAATTGCTGTTGCTGCTGCTGGCACACCTTCCTGCAGTGATGCTACTACTACATTTGTTGATTCTTTCAAACAGGCTGTTGGTGAATCCACACTGAAGGGTCTGACAGACGTTGAACTTGGTATTGTAAAGAATGCCTGCACAGCCGCTATCTGCAAAAAGGGCAATTACATGGGTGCTTATCCGGAAGCTGTTCAGAACGGCGGTAGTGCTTCCATTGATGGTACTACTGGTGCTCTCACGGTTACTTCTTAAGCAAATAGCACAAAGTAACACTACAGATTTAATCTGAAATGCAACAGCCCCTTCCTTTTGGGAGGGGCTGTTTTTTATCTTAAAACATTTAATAAACTGCCAAAAAATACTATAGATACCCGTCTTTAGTTGTGGCTGAAAAACACTTTATATGCCAGCAGAATAATATTTTTCCGAAAACGTTTAAATATAGCGAAAAAATGCACTCATCCCTTGACAAATGTTGCTGATTATGCTATAATATATGAAATAAGTATGAATCTGCTTTTAAAAATTTTCAAAAAAAGAAAGAAGGGATTTTTTATGAAAAAAAATTTACACGGCTTTACACTGGTAGAACTGATTGTTGTGATTGCAATTATTGGTGTACTGGCAGGGCTTCTTGTGCCGTCCATGCTCGGATATGTCAAGAAAGCTCAGGTTTCTACTGCCAATTCCAACGCAAAATCACTTTCTAATGCCGCTGTCACCTCACTGACTGAACTGGATACTGAAGGAATTGTGCTCACTTCCGCCGTAACAGATTTTCAGTGGACAAAAGAAAAAGCAGATGCCGGCGAAGGCAGTTCTCCTACAGCAGAACAGGCTATGGCCGCAAAAATTCGTAAATATTTCAAAGGCGTAGAAGACCTTGATGCGGCCGCTTATCGTGTCAGTGCAAAAGCAGTGTTAGGGACTGCTGTCAACACAAAGGGTTATTACGGCGCATTTCCTCATAACACCGAATCAGAAGAAACTTCTGACGGATATGCTAAAAATTCCGCATTTTCTTCTGCTGTTGATGTTCTCGACTGGGCAGAAAAGGGAGAATAACCATTCATGAAATTAGCATTTCTTAAAAAATATCAGTCTGCCAAAACGCTGAAAGAAATCTTGACTCTACTCACATGGCAGGAAATTGAATTTCTTGCATTTATTCCAATTTTTCTTACGCTGATAACCCCATTGTTATATCTGCTGATTAATTTCTTTACTATGTGGATGTATTCTTTTATTATCTTAGATGTAACGTTGATTGCAACTGTATTAGCACTTGTAGTATACCTGCTTTGTCTGGGAAAAATTTCGGTTGAATCAAAAAAGAGAAAACTTCATGAATATCTGCCAATACTGTTTCTGGGAACGCTTGCGGCACTGATATTTCTTTCTGATTCTGTCAACGGCTGGTCAGAATATGCATTACATGGCGTTATCTGGAGAGAGGAGACATCATCTTCTTTTATGAGATACATTCTTGTATTTTTCTTCTGCGGTACAGTCATCAGAACATCTGAACTGAAAAAGATTCTGTTTCGAGCATTTTTGTTCAGTGGAATGCTAATAGGCATTGCTACACTGCTTCATCACTATGCTTTCACGATAGAACCATTAATCCACTATCCTGATTACTATATAAATGCTGTTTTCTTAAATCCGAATCACTATGGTTACTATTTAACCATGCTGATTATGGCAAGTGCCGGACTGGCTGTATGGGAAAAAAAAAGAGGATGGACTTTATTTTACTGGATTTCATTTTTGCTGAATACTTTCATGTTGGCGATAAACCTTACTTTCGGTTCTTTTCTAGCTTGTTTGTTCGCTTTGATATTTCAGATTATCATGCTATTTATTATGCAGAAACAAATCAATAAAAAAGCCGTTCTGCTTTGGGTGGGATATATCGCTGTCAATCTGACAGCAGCTTTCTTTTTTGATACTGTTTTGAGTGATTTTTATTTACTATTCAGAGATATTCAAAATATTGCTGAAAAAAATGAAGATGCTAGCAAAGCCGGTAGCGGCCGCTGGAGACTTTGGAAATATACAATACAGAAAATCCAAGAAAAGCCTCTGCTTGGAAGTGGTACAGAAGGCATTGCTGATTTTCTTACAGAATCTGCTAAAAATACTAGAACACATAACGAATACCTGCAATATATGGCATTTTATGGAATTCCAGCGGGAATCTGCTATATCGCCGGAATTCTGAGCCTGTTTTTGAGGGCACTGAAACGAAAATCCTGTCTTGACGGATATACTACTGCCGCACTTGTTACAGTATTTGGCTATTGTGTTTCTGCTTTTTTTGGGAATACCATGTTCTATACTGCGCCATTGTTTTTCTGCATACTTGGGCTTACTTACAGAATACCAGAACAAAAAGTATAGACAGAAAATGCTGTACTGAAATTCAATTCAGTACAGCGTTTTTTCATGTTTCTTTCATTTCGCCGATAGCCGTGCCCGAAGCGTAAGCGTTAAGCGTTTCATCCGCCGTGATGCCGGCCAAGAAATTATATGCCCCCTGACAGGCAATCATTGCGGCATTATCACCGCAGAGCGACAGCGGCGGCATGTATAACTGATAGCTATGTTTTTCGCACATGCTCTGCATTGCGTTCCGAAGTCCGGAATTTGCTGAAACCCCTCCGGCCATTGCGATGGTTGTATAACCTGTTTTCTGAGCAGCGAGTTCTGTTTTTTCGGTCAGGATTTGCGAAACTGTCTTTTGCAGACTTGCCGCCATTGAGGGAGCATCAACAGGTTCGCCGATTTGCTCGGCGTGATGCACCATATTGATGACTGCTGTTTTCAGACCGGAAAAGCTACAGTCGAGCTCACTGCCGGCGACTCTCGGCCGTGGAAGTGTATATTTTTTCGCATCGCCCGTCTGAGAGGCCTTATCAATCTGCACACCGCCCGGATAGGGATATCCCAGCACACGGGCGCATTTATCGAAGCATTCTCCGGCGGCATCGTCTCTTGTTGTGCCGAGAATCTGAAATTTTGTATATTCTGTTACTTCGACAAGCATAGTATGACCTCCGCTGACCACAAGACACAGATAAGGCGGTTTCAGTTCCGGATGCACCAGATAATTTGCCGCAATATGTCCTGTAATATGATGTACCGGAATCAGAGGTTTTCCGGCGGCGAAAGCCAGACCCTTTGCGAAATTCACTCCGACCAGCAATGCGCCGATTAATCCGGGGGTATAGGTCACGGCGATGCCGTCAAGCTGTTCTATTGTAACATCTGCTTCTGTCAGAGCCTGCTGTACTGTAGACAGAATATTTTCGCAATGTCTTCTGGAAGCGAGTTCCGGCACGACACCGCCGTATTTCTGATGCTCAAGAGCTTGTGAAGCGATGACGGAAGATTTCAGTTCTGTACAATCTTTCACGACACTTGCGGCAGTTTCATCGCAGGAACTTTCAATACCTAAAATCAACATGAGGTTCACTCACTTTCTAATTTCATTAAAATTGCATTTTCATCCGGATGCTGATAAAAATTTTTCCGGATGCCGACCTGTTCAAAGCCATGTTTCTGATAAAAACTCCGTGCCGGAAGATTCGATTCCCGCACTTCGAGAAACAGGCTGACTTTTCCGATTTCGGCACATAATTTTTTCAGGAGCAGTCCAGCAATGCCCCGCCGGCGATATTCCGGCGCAACGGCGATATTTGTCAAATCTGCGGTATCCAGAATGCAGGAAGCTGTAAGAAATCCGGCAAGTTTCCGGTTTTCCTCCAGTGCGGCGAGCACAAAGCCGGATGGCTTTCCAGCTTCGGAACGGAAACTTTCCAGACTCCAAGCTTCTTCTGGAATGCAGATTTTTTCGAGTTCTGCACATTTTTGGAGCAGTTGTGCATCTTCTGGAGAGAGTTTCAGAATTTTAACCTTTTGCATCGTACCAAGTTTCCCCTCTGTTCACATCAGCAGTAAGCGGAACGGCGAGTTCTGCAACATGAATCATTTCTTCGTGGAGTATCTGCGTTGCTTTTTCGGCATCAGCGAGAGGCACTTCCAGAATCAGTTCATCATGCACTTGCAATAATAATTTAGCTGTCGGAACTTCTTTTTCGAGTCTGTCATAAACACGAATCATTGCCAGTTTGATAATATCGGCAGCAGTGCCCTGCACCGGTGTATTCATGGCGATGCGTTTTCCGGCGGACTGAATCTGCTTGTTTTTGGACTGCAATTCCGGAACGTATCTTCTCCGGTGATACATTGTGCAGACATAGCCGGATTTCTTAGCATCTTCTACAATTTTATCCAGAAAACCGGAAACATTCGGAAACGAACCGAGGTAGTCATCAATATATTTCTGAGCTTCCTGTTTTGTGACATGAATATCTTTCGAGAGTGAAAACGCTCCCATTCCGTAGAGAATTCCGAAATTGATTGCTTTTGCAGCACTTCTCATCCGCGAAGTGACTTCTGATTCCGGAATTTTCATAATTTTAGCGGCAGTTGCAGTATGAATATCCGCACCGGATAAAAAGGCTTCCTGCATGGCCTTATCCTGACTTAGATGTGCCATCAGCCGGAGTTCAATCTGACTGTAGTCGGCATCAAGCAGAAGATTCCCCTCTCCTGCTTTAAAGAATTTTCGCATCTGACGGCCTAATTCCGTCCGGACGGGAATGTTCTGAAGATTGGGTTCAGTAGAGGAAATGCGTCCTGTTCTGGTTTCGGTCTGTTTATAATTCGTGTGGATTCTGCCGTCATCAGCAACAGTTTTCAGAAGTCCGTCCACATAAGTGGACTGTAATTTTGTATACTGCCGATATGCAAGAATCAAATCCACAATTTCGTGCTTGTCACGGAGTTCTTCGAGTACTTCGGCATTTGTGGAATAACCTGTTTTTGTTTTCTTTTTGACAGGGAGCTGTAATTTCTCGAACAGAATCGCACCAAGCTGTTTCGGGGAGGCAATATTGAACGATTCGCCGGCGAGTTCATAAATCTGTTTCTGGATTTCGGCGATTCTGGAAGTGAGTTTTCTGCCGAATTCCTGAATCCCCTGTATGTCAACCAGAACCCCTTCATATTCCATAGAAGCGAGCACTCTTGTAAGTGGCAGTTCGATTTCATGAAACAATGCAAGCATATCATCTTTTTCGAGCTGATGCAGAGCCTTTTCCGCCAGTTTCTGCAACGCATACAAATCAGCATACTCCTGCAATTCTTCCTGATAATACGGTGCATGAAGCTGGGCGCATAATGCCTGAACGCTGTAATCCGATGCAGACGGATTCAGCAGATAACCGGCAACAGAAGCATCAAACATAATATTCCTGAGTTTTCTTCCGTGCTCGAATGCATAATGATAATGCGGTTTGGCATCATCAGTAATTTTCTGCAAATCGGATTCCAGAAAATGCAAAATCAAATTTTCATCTTCGGTCACAAACAACTGATTCTGCACGCAGACGGAAAGCATTTTTTCAGAGCCGAAACTTTCTCCGGCCGTCAGCCGATAGGCAACGGGTATTTTTGAATTTTCAATCACCAGATACCCGACCTTCTGTAAAGAGGGAGCATCTTCCTGCACTTCTTCGGCAGTTTCGGTATCAATTCCGGCGAGCGGTTCGAGATGCAGACGCTCCAGAAGCTTATACATTTCGAGTTCTGTCAGTAATTTTCTGAGATTTTCGGAATCCTGTTCTTTCGGAAGATAATCAGAAAGTTTTACTGAAACAGGCGCATTCTTCACAATAGTAGCAAGAAATTTACTGTTCTGCGCATCTTTCCGGCCTTCGAGCAGTAATTTCTTCACTCTGGGAGTAGTCTGCACATCTTCCAGATTTGCATATAGATTTTCGATACTGTGCCAGTTCTGAATTAAAGATTTTGCCGTTTTTTCGCCGATGCCCTTTACTCCCGAAATATGGTCGGAAGTATCTCCCATAAGGGCTTTCAAATCAATCAGATGCACCGGCTCAAAACCGTATTCTGCCTGAAACACCTCTGGTGTATAGATAATATTTTTATGATTTGTTGCAAGATGAACTGTGACTTTATCTGTAATCAATTGCAGACTGTCTCTGTCACCTGTCAGAATGACACATTCTTCGCCGGATTTGTCGCAGGCATCAGCGAGCGTGCCGAGAATATCATCTGCTTCAAAGCCTTCGGCACTGAGGCAGGAAATGCCCATATATTTCAGAATCTCTTTCAGATAGGGCATCTGCATGGCGAGTTCATCGGGCATTCCCTTTCTGTTTGATTTATATTCTGCATCCGCCTGATGACGGAATGTAGGAGCTTTGAGGTCAAATGCGACTGCAATTTCATCGGGTTTTACATCACCGACTGTTTTCAGATAAATATTCATAAATCCGAACAGTGCATTTGTGAACACACCCTTATGATTCGACAGCGGGCGAATTCCGTAATATGCCCGATTAATAATGCTGTTGCCGTCAATCACCAATAATCTCATAAATAAAATCCTCCTGTCATGAAACAAAGTCCTCCCCGCTGGGAGGACTTTGCGGAAACTGCTGTTAGTTTGTACCGTTCAGGAATCTGTAGAATTCAGCCTTACTCTGGCATTTTTCGAGGGCGGCACTTTCGCCGACAATACCTCTTTTCACCAGACGTGCAAGTTCCTGGTCAAGGCACATCATACCGAACTGTTTACCGGACTGAATTGCCGATAACAGCAAATGTGTTTTATCATCACGAATCATAGCGGCGCAGGCATCTGTTACGTTCAGAATTTCCATGCAGGCTGTACGGCCCTTGCCGTCCAGAGTCGGAAGCAGTGTCTGAGAGACAACGCCGACCATGTTTCCGGCGAGCTGGGTACGAATCTGATTCTGCTGATGTTCCGGATAGGTATCAATAATACGGTTAATCGTATCGGCCGCAGAGGTGGTATGCAGGGTAGAAAGCACAAGATGTCCGGTTTCAGCCGCAGTGATAGCCGCACTGATAGTTTCAAAGTCACGCATTTCTCCGACAAGAATAACATCAGGGTCTTCACGGAGGGCGGCACGCAGTGCCATTGCGAAGTCCGGAACGTCATCGCCAACTTCTCTCTGATTAATCATGCAAAGCTTGTTGGAGTGTACATATTCGATAGGGTCTTCAACCGTGATGACATGTGCACTTCTGTGAACATTGATATAGTCAATCATGCCGGCCAGTGTGGTAGATTTACCCGAACCGGTAGGGCCTGTTACCAGTATCAGGCCACGGGGACGCATTGCAAAATCGGCCAGAACAGGCGGTAAATCGAGGTCATCCAAAGTCGGAATGTCATTTCTCAGAAGACGGATAGCGATTGCCGCATGGCCTCTCTGAAAATACACATTAACACGGTGACGATAGCCGGCAGTTGTCTGGAATGAAAAGTCAGTGTCTTCATGTCTGCGGACTTTTGCCATCTGGGCATCATTTGTCATCTGGTTAACGATGGACATTGTTTCTTCGTCATCGAGTTCCGGATATTTAGATATTCTCCTGAGCGCACCATGCAGACGGACTACAGGGGGCATTCCGTAAGTAAAATGCAAGTCAGAACAGCCGATAGCACGGACTTCGTTCAGTATTCTGTTAATTTCAATTGCCATGTTTCAGATTCCTCCAAACTTGATAATTTTTTATGATAATATAAATATTATACAGCGTAAGTAACACGAACCAGCTCATCCATAGAAGTAACGCCTTTCTGAACCAGTTCAGATACGTTGTCACGGAGCAGTTTTGTGCCATTTTCCTTGGCTTTTTCTTCGATTTCTTCTTTGCTTCCGTTTCTTGCGATGATGGTAGAAATACCGGCAGTACAGTGAATGATTTCATGAATTGCAGTACGTCCTCTGTAGCCTGTATTATTGCATTCCGGACAACCCTGCGCTTCAAATACAGGGATGGGAGTGTAAATATCATCCAGTTTCATAAGCTTGTTTTCATCTTCATCAGAGAAACGCTGGGTTTTGCACTTCGGACAGAGTACCTTAACAAGACGCTGGGCGATAACGCCAATAAGAGAAGTCGCAACCATGTAGGAAGCAACGCCCATATCAATCAGACGGACAATAGTAGAAGCCGCATCATTGGTATGCAAGGTAGAAAGCACCAAGTGTCCGGTAATAGCGGCACGGATACCGATGTCGGCAGTTTCCGAGTCACGCATCTCACCAATCATAACGATGTCAGGGTCCTGACGGAGGATAGAACGAAGCGCAGCAGCGAACGTCATACCTGTTTTGGAATTTACCTGTACCTGATTGATACCATCAATGGCTTTTTCTACAGGGTCTTCTACGGTGATTACGTTTACATTCGGCTTTGCGAGTTCGCCAAGTGCGGCATACAGAGTAGTGGTCTTACCAGAACCGGTAGGCCCTGTTACCAGAATAACTCCGTGAGGGCATTTAATCATAGATTCAAACAACTGATAGTTATAATCCGACATACCGAGGTCAGTAATCTTTCTCAGGGCAATGTTACCGGTGGAAAGAATTCGGATAACTATTTTTTCACCGTGTACCATAGGCAGAGAAGATACACGGACGTCAAGGGTTGTACCGTCAACGACCTGTGTGAAACGGCCGTCCTGCGGAACACGCTTTTCGGCGATGTTCATGCCGGAAATCAGTTTCAGACGGGTTGTCAGAGCGTTATGCACTACATTGGATACGTTCATCAGTTCTACAAGGTCGCCGTTAACACGGATTCGGATTCTGGTATATGTCTTGAACGGTTCGATATGAATATCTGTAGCATCTGCACGGAAAGAGTTTTCCACGATAGTAGTTGCCAGCTTTACAATAGGTGCGCTTTCGATTCTGTCCTTGGAATCGTCTTCTTCCTCATCATCTCTAAACTGGTTTACACTTGCAAGAACGTCATCGACATTCTCCATGGAATACATATTGCCGATAGCTTTATTGATAGCTGATTTGGTTGCCAGTACCGGAATCGTATCCATACCGGTCTGCATCTTGATGTCTTCCAGAATATTGAAGTTAATTGGGTCATCGGTTGCGACTGTCAGTCTGCGTCCCTGAATGCTGATGGCAATAACAGTATATTTTCTTGCCAGAGATTCCGGAATACGGCGGACAGCATCTTCATCAATATCAATATTGCCCAAATCCACATAGGGAACACGCAGTTTTGCGGCCAGAGCTTTGGAAAGGCTGATTTCAGAAATAAAGCCTAATTCGACTACCATTTCGCCGAAACGCTTTCCGGTATTTTCCGGTTCTTTCTGCTTAGCGAGCACTTCCATCAGTTGTTCTTGTGTGATTAACTTTTGTTCTACAAGATAATCACCGATACGAATGTTTCTCATGAAAAATTACCTCCATCAATTTGATTTTATGTTAAAAAAATATGTCATTTTAAACTAAAGCAGTTTTACTCATCAGGAATACACAGGTTTAAAATACTGCATATTCCGGAGATATACTTCATCCAAAGCCCACTGCATACAGGTAATATGAGTAAAGCAGGGATAAACTGAAAATCCTGTCTGTATTCTGATGGTATCCAAAAACGGCAGAACGTCCGGATTGGATGTCACCACGACAAGTCCCAGCTTATCAGATTTCAATATTGCAAGAAGATGATAGTTTCTTACTGTTTCTTCCGGAATCAGTTTTACAGCATCCTCATCAATATCAAGATTTTTCAGATTAAGATAAGGAATTTTCAATTCAGCAGAAATTTTCTTGATAGTCTCGATTTCCGGAACAAATCCCAGACTGACCGCACATTCCAGAAAAAACATTCCGGCATGTTCAGGCTTTTCAAGTTCAGAAAGAATTTTTACACGCTGTTCCGAAGTGATGAGATGCTGTTCTGTCAGAAAATCGGCTGTATTAAAATTTTTCATCTTTTCTCCTTTCAAATTTCACTTTACGCTTGTAAAAATTGTCGGTCTATGCTATAATATATATATTATCGATTTTTTAAGGAGGACATACACAATGCTTCACAATGAATTTATGGATTGGCCGTTTTACATTATGTTTTACCTCATCGCATCTTTCTATGGGTTATGTATCGGCAGTTTTCTGAACGTGGTGATTTTTCGTCTGCCGAAGGACGAATCACTTGTCAAGCGTTCTTCGCACTGTATGACATGCGGAACGCCGATTCTCTGGCGGGATAACATTCCGGTGCTTGGCTGGCTTATGCTCAAAGGCAAATGCCGGAGCTGCGGTGAACCTATCTCGAAACGCTATCCGATTGTAGAATCTCTGAACTGTATTGTTTATCTGACTGCTTTTACTGTACTGGATTTCAGTTTGCAGACTATTCTGTATTGCTTTTTCTTTTCTGCGCTGATTTGCATCGCCTTTATTGACTGGGATACGCAGGAAATGGATTTGAGAATTTTGTTTTTCATCGCCCTGCTTGCTGTTCCGGATATTGTACTTTCTGTTATCCGGTTATCTTCGGAAGCGACTTTCTGGAATCTGCCGGAATTTCTGACAGCGGGAAATCTTCCGCTTTCTTCGCATCTGATAGGGCTCGTCTGTATCGGACTGCCGTTTTTCCTGATTGGAGAAATCAGCATACCGATTATTGAAAAAAAATTTAATGAACGTTTTCGTGCTATTGAGCTCGGTGACACCATTCTGATGGCGGCCGGCGGTTTGCTGATTGGCTGGAAAGCTACGGTAATTTCTGCATTTTTCGGAATCTGCATTGCCGCTGTCTGCGGTGCAATCCTGAAAAAACGTGGCGGAGAGTCAAAATTCGCATTCGGGCCTTATCTGGCGATAGGCTTATTTCTTGGTACACTATTCGGAGAACAGCTTCTTGATGCTTATGTCGCTTGGATTACTTATGACCCGACTCAGGCATTTGCCTGAACAAATTCAAAAAACCGGCAGCCGGAGAGCAATCTTCCGACTGCCGATATTTTTGTTTGCTTACTTGACAATATTACTGCCCGGATAAGTATAGATAATATAGAACTTCGGAATTTCTTTCAGTTCATGCATATCTGTGCTCAGTGCACCGGACCAGTTAAACAGTTTTGTTTGTTCAGATTCGATATACTTGTAATTGTTTGTTTTATCTGCAGTGAATTCATCATCAGTGGGCACATGCCATGCTACTGTATTGCCGTCTTTATCATGGTCAATCCAGTTGTACTTATGGACTGTAGATGTTTTTTTCAGGTTTGTGAAACCAACACTTGCAGTATAAAGATAAGCTGTGTCATAAGTACAGCTTCCAAGTGTACCATTCTGAGCATTTTCCTTTACAGTGCCGTCACTGTTCAGCGTATAGGGAAATGCAGTAATTGTCAGACCAAAATTATCACGTCCGAACATCTGGAGTGTGGTATCTGTAAAGCTGCTGTAATAGCCGTCATCCTTGACAAGCTGCTGATAAGTTGCGCTTGTGCTGTTATTATCCAGTGCAAAAATACCAAGTGAAATATTATAATGATAATCAGTATAATGCGCCCGATTGACAACATATTCGCCTGTATCATAGCTGGCATTGTCATTGATGGTTGCTGTTTTATGCTGGGTAGCATCAGGACAGGTATTGTCACCGACAACATAATCATACTGCCAGCGTCTGATAGTTCCGCCTGCGGTATTGTCGATTTCCAGAACATAAATATCTCCGGATTCGTAGGTCATGTCACCGGATGTAGCAGATTTCTGATAAATATTACCATCTCTGCTGGCCATAATGCTGTTGAATGCCGCAGTATCAATTTCACCGTCTGCTTTTACAATATCATCGGGTGTAATCTGCACGGCATCTGCATAGCGGAGGGCATCTTCAAGATAATTTCCGATATTCTGTGCGGCAGCAGAAATTGTTTCTGTTTTATAGGACTTCTGGAAAATATTTCCGACAGGAGTTAACAACTGCAATGCACCGAACATAATTACCCCGAATATTGCCATTACGATGATTAATTCAATCAACGTAAAACCTTTTACTCTATTTTGTTTCTTCATTTCCGCACACCTCTGTTACGTGGTTTCGGTTTCGCTTGGTTCTTCCCAAATACCGCCGCCGCCTTTTTGTGTCAGGTCAAATTCCACATATTCAATATCTGCATTGGTGATGAAAGAATCTGCAAACTCATTTCCGACTACCTGCTTGGCAGTTGTATAGCTTTTGCCTCTGACGTTTACAGTAGAACCGGGAATTTTAACAACTACTTTCAGATTGTCATTTTCTACAAAGTCGGAAGCAGTATTGCCGTTTTCGGCAAGCGGGGTTTCAATAGAAGTTCTTTTTTCGACATGGCTGGAATTTTTCAGCAAAGTGGAAGCGACTGAACCTATTTTCACCATGAGGGCAGAAGCAACCACAAACACAAACAATGCAATAATTATCTCTACCAGAGTCATGCCTTTCAGTTTGCGGGGCTTTTTGAAAATTTTCATTCAGCAGACCTCCTTATCAATAGTTTTCGTAATAGCGGACGCTCCAGTTATTCATCAAAGCGTCTTTGAATTCATCGCCGCCGGTTGCGCCTTTTTTACCAACATACAGGAGTACCCAGTTATTGGTAGACTTAAAATCTTTTACGATACAGCAGCCAATGCATCCTAAATTCTTTGAATTTTCATCAGCCTGTGTATTGAAGCCATTGTAATAGATTGCGGAATTAGTTGCGGCTGCACCACCGCCGGAAGCAATTTCTACTGTCAAATATGGTGCTCTGATGTTAGCACACATTGTACCACTTTCATTCAAGTGCAGAGTATGTGCACCATCAGAATAAATATTCAGTTTAATCGGATTGACTTCGCTGATTTTATTGCCTGCGCTGTCTCTGAGCACACCATTGTCAATGCTAAACGCTTCAGTAGAACTTAACAGCTGTTCCATTTTCTTAGTAACAATCGGATACTGTCCGTTACTGGAGAACTTGAGGTCTCCGGTCAGGAGCACGTTGACTTTACCCTGATAATTGGAATCTGTATCATCAACAATCAGCTGACCGCCGGCATTGCTAAATGTAAAGCCATTCATGACAACCCAGATTTCTTCACCTGTTTTTGCTTTCAGAATCAGGTCCTGCTTGAAGGAAGAACCAGAAAGCGTGCAGGAATCTGTGATAGTAAAGCTGCCGGATTCACCGGGTACTTGTGTAATAATAGTAGCATCGCCGCCAGATGCGACAGTATAAGAACCATTGTTTGAATTTCCAGTTCCATTAATGCTGATAACGTTTTTAGTAACTCTTTCCTGATGTTCATCCGGAACAGAATTCGGAGCACTATAGGGGTTACTGCTAGTATTGCTCAGAACTTCCTGAACGGTCTTGACAATCTGTGTTTCAGATTTAGATTTTCCATCCAGCAGTGTTTGACCAAGAATGACATCTTTTTCATATTCCTCAGGGAATAAAGAAGCTACAGTTACAGGATTGCCTGATGCATCATAATACTGTGTGGGAATCCAGTCATTTGCTTCTGACTCAGCCACTACATTACCAGAAGCATCTTTATATACATCGTAAGTTCCGGGTGTATAAACAACCCATTTTCCCCAGTTATATTGTCCATATACCTGACCATCAGATTCCAAAGTCAGTATGCAGTCATTACTTTGTTCATACCAAAGTACCTCACCAGTATCCTGATTGAAAACAACTGCCTTTACAAACATTTGCTGAGAAGCATTCCACGGATTCGGAATATTGGTATTCTGAAGCAATTCCACCCGTTCTGTCTCTTGCGTATGTGTATAACCTGCCTTTAATTCATAATGTCCATCAACTCTAGTAAGTCCGGGATACAGAGGAGAAGCCCCTGCATATCCGTCATTATAAATAGTGCCGGATACATTCAGATTACCACCCTTTACTGTAATAGAACCTGCAACTTTCAAATCACCTGAAATATTGACATTTCCATTAATTGTTAAATCTTTTTCTACAACAACATCACCTGAAAAATTAGCTTCTGCATTAATTTCCAAACTGCCTTTAGTATAGAAACTACCAGATTCTAAAGATGCAGAACTATCCAGAACATTAGCAGCCCAGTGATATAAACCACTTGCAATTGTTTGGGTATTTAATTTAGAAGTCTGATTTTCATCATAACAATAGACATTTGCAGAAATTTTCTTTTCATTATCTCCGGTAGTTACATAACCACAGAAAACATTGAGCGGAACTCCCGGTGTGCCAAATTGTTTATCATTATCACTAAAATTCAGTTTCAGTTCTTTTTCTACATAAACATAAGGAATCTGTGTATAACTCAAACCATCAAGAGAATCAGGGGTTGCATTAACAGTTATTACATTCATACCTTTATTTAAAATGAAATTGCCCCAAACAGTCATACCTGTACCCGGCTTTTTGACAACTAAATCTAAAGTACCATTGCTAACAGTAAAGTTACCATTTACCTGCATATCTGTTTCAATCGCTTCACCGTTGGCAACGGAGAAACTCATATCAGAAACTTGGGTCGGGTCTTTGTAAAGTTCATTGAATCCCAGATAAGTACCGCCGAATGAAGAAACGTGGTTATCCATGCCGGCAGCACCAGTTGCCACGAAGCCGCTGTTCTGACCGTCATCATTCGTTTCGATATTCTTCTTTTTCAGTACATAGGCAGTAACGGTAGAACTTTCTCTGCCCTGTGTTGCGGTTGCGGAAATCTTGAGAATATCTCTGGAAACAAGCTGGTTATATGTTGCAGATGTGTTATCTGTATCCAGAACATATTCGTTTCCATAATACTCAATAGATGCCGCAGACACTCTGCCAAGAGAGGCATCATCAAACTGAATTGCATCCTGTCCGAGCGTAATGCCCGAACCTGCCGCTACATCATTGATTTTAGAAGCAAACGTAGCATCGTTCTGCATTGCCGCCATAATAGAATGTACGGCGGCTTTTGCAGTTTGCTGGGTCTGAGATTTTGTGAGTTTATTCACTGCTCTGTTGTTGGCGGTGACTGCCAGTGCGAGTGTTGCTGTCAGGAAGACAATCAGCACCATCATGACAGAAACAACTGTAAACAGAACTGTACCTTTGACACGTTTCGGGTTTGTTGTTTTCTCCTTCATCATTCTAACCACCTTTCACGATGAAGTGTCTCATTTCTTTCCTCAATCGCCGAGAACAGGCTGGTCAATCGGCATTGCATTGTAGAATGTAATACTGATTTCCATTTCAGATTCACCCTGACCATCAGAAGCAAGCGGAACTTCTCTTGTCACTTCAGTAACAGTACCGTCAGGATTTGTCTGCTGTTCAGTAATTGTCTGTGTCTGGCCTTCGCCGAAAGTATAGTCTTCAATAGAAACGCTGGTAACACGTACAGCATTTTCTTCTTCTTCAATCATCTTAGTGAGGAAGGCCATGAGACTTTCTTTCTTGCCGGACAGGTTAAGAGTGAGAGTATTTGTCATTACTTCTGCGGTTTCTCTTTCGGAAAGAGTTGTGCTAGTTTTCAGCAAATCTGTTACCTGCTGAGCATAATTGCCGTTAACGTCGGCACTTTCCAGCAAAGAATAAGTCAGCACATCAGGGGTATAGTAGTAGTAATCCAGATTCTGAGAAGAAATACCACCAATTTCAAGGCTTCTCATTTTCAGTTCGCTTTCATCAATTTTCTCTTGGATATATTGTTCGAGAACATAATTTGCCTTCAGGTTATCGAATGTATCATTGACGGGCTGAAACACATCACTGACGAACATTTCAGCAATCTTGCTGGAATCTTTGTATTCTGCCGTGATAGCTTCTTTGAGGACGGGAATCTGTTGTAATTTTGCATCAATGCCTTCCCATTCGGTCTTAGTTTCTTCATAAGTAGCTCTGTCTGCCACCAGTGAATTATATTTCGGGCGAATCAGTGCAAAGAAGCCGACAGCCAGAATAATAATCACACTGATAATCAGAAGAATCATTTTGTCTCTATAACTCATTTCACGCATCATGGTGTATCACACTCCTTTTTGATTACTCTGCTTCCGCAGTGGTTTCTTCAGCAACAGTTTCCTCTTCTTCAATGATTTCCGGCACTTGTTCAGGACGCAGTGTCAGAGCCAGTTCAAAAGAAATTTTTTGTGTCTGCTGATTGTTATCACCAGTTATAATATCTACATCATAGCCCGTATACTCTACGCTGGAGAAGAAACGGTTTTCTGCATCAGTAGCTTCTTCGCCATAGGTTTCATAGAGATACTGTACCAGATTAGTAGGATACTTCTGGGCGAATTCTTCGGAAGAAGTAATCGTAACAGGAACAGTGAGCACGCCATCTGCATAATCAATGGAGTATTCCGGAGATTCGGAGGTAGAATCTGTCTGTGACATCACATTTTCGAGTGCTTCTTCGACAGCGGTATAGACAGATTCTTTGATTATCGGCTGAGAGTTATACGCATCTCTTGCATTGACGATATTTACAGTATAGTTATGGACGGTTTCTTTCATCACCTGCAAGTCATCATATTGCTGAAGCTTTGCAGCGGTTTCCGGAGAATCAATCGTTGCACGGAGGTCAGCGGTCTGCTTTTTATAGTTGGCATCTATACCAGCCAACACACCAAATGCAACACCGACAACCACGGCAGCAAAAGCGACACCGGCGATTGCAACGATATTGAAAGAGTGGTCATCCTGCGGAACTTTTCCTGCAATACCGCTTCCGATAGCTTCTGTTTCCAGCAGATTGATATGTTCTGTCAGCTTGTCACGTCTGAACATACCGCCGATAGCGTTGGCATACAGTGAGAAATTCAGATTCTGATGGCCGTGAATCTGGTTTGGTGCTTCCAGACGGCTGATTTCAATATCATTAGATTTCTGTTCTTCCTGAACCCGCTTATACAAATCGGGCTGTGCATCAATATCGCCGTAGAAGACAACGTTTCTAATTTCTTCCGAGCCTCTGATTCTTGCGAACTGAAGCATACGGTAGATATTTTCGTTAACAGCTTCAAAGATATAATCATCAGGATGGTCATAGTCTTCCGGGTCAATAGAAGCGAAACGGGAGAATGACAGTGTATTGTTTTCATACAGGTTCAGGCTGATGAAGTTTGCATCCACCTGTACAGCGAGCAAGGGCATTTTGGCTTTATTTTTGCCGTCTGCAAGCAGTACTTTTGTGATAGCGTTACAGCCAATCATGATAGATTTCAACTGAATATTAAGATTATTGAAAATTCTCTTGTAGCTGTCTATTACATCCTGCGGGCAGGCAGTAGCAAGAATTTTCTGTACTTTACCGCCGTTTTCGTCATCTTCCGGCTCACCGACAACAACATAGGCCACGGCATAAGAATCGTCAATATTAATCTGATTTTTCAGTTCTAAGCGGACATTCTTCATAAATTCCGATTCCTTCGGATTCGGAGGAATCATCAGTTCTTTGAAGACTGTCTGGTTGGAAGAAATTGAAATAACGGCTTCCTTGTCGGCGATATTGGCATCTTTCAGAGCACGGTTAATCATACCAGCGACACGGTTGATGTCATTTACATGGCCGTTAACAATAACGGATTCGTTGAGTTCCAGTTCAGTAGCAGCAGTGATTCTGATTTTGTTGCTGCTTTCTGTACCTTTAACAATTCGGATATTCTTATCAGTAATATCAAATGAAAGCATTTACTTTTCCACCTCTCTGTTTTTGGATAAAATTAAGCTGCGATAGCATCGAAAGAGCCATACAGTGCCGGGAATACGGCTGCAAGCAGCAGACCTACGGCAACGCCCATGATGATAATCATCAGCGGTTCGAGCAGTCCTACCAGACGGCTGACAGCGGAGTCGGCTTCTTCGTCATAGTATTCACCGGTTTTTTTCAGAATAGAGTCCAGCGCACCGGCTTCTTCACCAACGTAAACAATGGAGCAGAACATGGAGTCAAAAATTTCTGTTCTCTGGATAGAGGAAGAAAGTGTTTCGCCCTGTTTTACTTCGCTGATAACGTCTTCAAACTTGAATGAAATATAGCTGTTGCCGAGAATATCTGCGGAACGTCTCAGGCAGTCCACCATAGAGATACCGGAAGAATACAGGGAAGCCATTGTATTAGCAAAACGAGCTGTATAGATTTTACCTACCAGAGGGCCGACAGTCGGCATAGTAATAATCAGCTTATCCCATTTCAGGCGGGTAGAGGGTATTTTCATCATGTAAGTCACACCAAAAACAGCACCTGCAATCACTGCAACATAGATATACCACTGATGCACAAGAGAGTCACTAAAGCCCATCATGACCTTTGTCAGTGCCGGCATATCGTCCGGATTTTCGTACATGTTTGCGAATGTCGGCATGATAAACACGAACATGAAGATGATGATAACCAACATCAGCACGCCGAGTACAATAGGATATGTCATAGCACCCTTGACAGTATTATTCAGTTTATTTTGTTTCTGATAATAATCTGACAAGTCCTGCATGATAGTATCCAGAGAACCGGACTGTTCGCCGGCGGAAACCATGGCGACCATGAAGTCGGGGAAGACACCTCTGTATCTCATCAGTGCATCGGAGAACGATTCACCTTTCTGTACGTTTTCGTACACATCCTGCCAGACTTCCTTAGCATCTTCTGTTGGTTGTTCCTTGCTCAGAATATCAAGTGCTTTTACCAGAGTCAGACCGGAGGTCAGCATAGCGGCAAGCTGACGGCAGTTAAAGGCCAAGTCTTTTGTCTGGAAGTTCTTGATAGTCTTTTTCTTTTCGATTTCTTTTTCCTCGTACTTGGTAACAGTATAGCCTTTGTCTTTCATCTGCTTTTGAAATTCTTTCACATCATCCGCATTGACAGTACCTTTTACCTGTTTACCAGTTGTTGTAGTTGCAACATAGGAAAAACTTTTCATTTGACCACCTCCAATAAAATTTGGGCTTTCATAGTTTTTGGATATTTATGCATTTCAGCATAATATCCCAGTATCTTAATTATACCATCTGCCTGAAAAAAATGCAACTGTATTTTTACATAAATCCAGAAAATTTTTTTAGAAATTTTCACTAAACGGTCAGCGCAAGTATACAAAAAGTAATTTTTCAAGGGAATCATCCATGCAATTGAAAACTTTTTATTATATAAGTAAAAATATTTAATTTTTAATTCCTGTTATTTCGCTCTATTCTTTGTACAAATTTCACAAAATCGAGATAGCATTTGTAAACAGAAAGCTTCTTTTTTTAGAATCTTGTGCAAAAAAATGAACAAATTTTATGAAATCTGCTGTTTCTGTTCTGCTTCGGGCGTGCATTCCAGCTCTGCTTTCTGGGTATACATCCGCAGAACAGCACCTGCCATATTGTTTATCATGAGCAGGACTTCTTTGGGATGCTGATGCCGGTACTGCATGTAGGTGCAGTAAGCTCCCTGAATGAGATATGTCAGAACAACATTGATTTCGGGAGTATTCCAGTTCTGGTGGCGTGAGAAGATGTAATCCTTCAGCCGTGCTTCGAGGCGGACGGCCAGCATTCCGGAACGGCTTCCGGAAAAGAGAATTCCCAGAAGGCTTTCATTGGCCATCAGCAGGCAGTATAATTCCTCATTGAAGCGTTCGGTATCTGTCAGGAGCTGGGCAGGGTCGGAAAGGCCGTTGAGAATCTCATCAATCACTTCTTTTTCCAGAGATTCTGAAAGTTCATAAATATCATGATAATGCAGATAGAATGTTGCTTTATGAATGGGAGCTTTTTCAGCGAGTTCACGGATGGTAATTTTTTCAAGCGGTTTTTCGCTCCGCAGAGAAAGAAACGCATTGATAATATTTCTTCTGGTACGCTGTTGTCTTAAATCCATAAATATCCTCCTTTCTATAATAGATAGATTCTGATTTCAGTCGTTTAAGCGACTGACATCAAAAAATACAGATTGCATATTTGCAGAAAACAAGCTATAATATTGATAAGCTGTTTTTATACATTATATAATTACAGTATGACATTGATTTTATTATAGCAGATTTTACAGGATTATGCAAGTATTTTTCAAGCTTTTTTCAAGAGGAGGATATTTTTTGGATATTTACGGATTTTATACAGGAAAAATTTTCAATGCCCATTATTATCTCGGAGCACATAAGGCAAAAGAAGGCTATCTTTTTCGGGTATATGCGCCCCATGCACACCGCATCACGCTGACAGGCGAATTCAATGACTGGCAGGACTGGGAAATGAACAGCAGTTTCAACAATCAGTTCTGGGAAATCACCGTTGCGCAGGCAAAGGCCGGACAGCGATATTTATACAGAATCTGGCATAAAGACGGCACATATACAGAACACTGCGACCCTTACGGCTTCGGGATGGATTTGCGTCCAGCATTTTGTTCTGTCATCCGTGACTTGTCCGACTACACATTTCACGACAGCAACTGGATGCGTCAGCGGAGCGACTGCAAAGACAAGCCTCTGCATATTTATGAACTGCATCTGGGGTCTTGGAAACAGAAAAAGCAAAATCCCGATGAGGAAACCGGTGCATTCTATAACTATGAAGAAATTGCAGATTTATTAATTCCCTATCTGAAAGAAGCAGGCTATAACTATGTAGAATTCATGCCTCTTGCGGAGCATCCATGTGATGCCTCGTGGGGGTATCAGAACACTGGATTTTTTGCGCCTACTTCACGTTATGGAACAGCAAGGCAGTTAAAAATCCTGATTGACAAACTGCATCAGAATCATATTGGTGTCCTTCTGGATTTTGTTCTTGTGCATTTTGCCATAGACAGCTACGGACTGGCAAATTTTGACGGTATGCCTTTATATGAATATCCGGATGCCCGTGCAGGCATCAGCGAATGGGGAAGCTATAATTTTATGCATTCCAAAGGCGAAGTACAGAGTTTTCTGCAATCCAGCGCATGTTACTGGCTGGAAGAATTTCATTTTGACGGTCTGCGCATGGATGCCATCAGCCGGCTGATTTACTGGCACGGCAAAAAGGAATGCGGTGTCAACAACAACGCCCTGAACTTTATCAGAAATATGAATTCCGGCCTGAAAGCAAAATTTCCAAGCTGTATGCTCTGCGCCGAAGATTCTACAGATTTTCCGAAAGTCACTGCACCGGTATGGAGCGACGGACTTGGTTTTGACTATAAATGGGATATGGGCTATATGAACGATACACTTGATTACTTCCGCACTGACCCGCTTTACCGCTACGGCAACTATGACAAGCTGACATTTTCTATGATGTATTATCATACAGAATATTATATCCTGCCTTTTTCCCATGACGAGAACGTTCACGGAAAAGCAACCGTTCTCCAGAAAATGCACGGCCTGTATGACGGTAAATTTGCACAGGCAAGGGCTTTCTATATGTATAACGCCATCCATCCCGGAAAGCTTCTTGACTTTATGGGCAGTGAATTCGGTCAGCTCCGTGAATGGGACGAAACCCGTGAGCAGGACTGGTTTATGCTGAAATATCCGATTCATGATGCTTTTTATCACTATATCAAGAAGCTGAATCATCTCTATCTCAAACATTCCGCCCTGTTTGAACGTGATTATACAGAAGGCGGTTTTGAATGGCTGGACTGCAGGCAGAATTATCCCTGCTGTTATGCTATCAAGCGTAATTCCTCGAAAGAATCTGTCATTGGTGTATTTAATTTTGCGGGCACACCGCAGGAACATTATATTCTGCACTGCGATGCCAAAAAGCTGACAGTTCTGCTGGATTCGAGTGCTGACATCTACAGCGGAACACGTCCCGACACTGCCGGCATGATAATAGAAGGCAGTCACGGAGAATTTGTTCTTTCCCTTCCGGCATTTTCCGGAATCTGCCTGCAAGTCGAATAGTCCGGAAATTTGCACAAAAATCAAACTTTTTTCAAAAACCACTTGCAAAAATAAAAATTTTGTTATATACTAGTATCATAGAGAATTTTATATCAATGCTAGGAGTGGGAATTTATGAACCTTCATGACACTATGAGCGCACTGAAACAAGGCCAATTTGATACCTGTCTGAAATCCCTGTATGCCTGTAATGACTGCACGCCTTACAGAACACGTTTTCTGAACGCCGTCAAAGCCTTTCAGAAAGAATTCAGTGCAGAGGACAGCACGGAAATTGCTTTGTTTTCTGCCCCCGGCAGAACAGAACTCGGCGGAAACCATACCGACCATCAGGGTGGTCATGTCCTTGCCGGAAGCGTCAATACTGATATTATTGCTATTGCCTGCAAGCGTGACAATCAGGAAATTCACCTGAAATCTGAGGGCATGAATCCCGACTTTGTGGATTTATCCGACCTTAATCCGCAGGAAGATGAACTGAATACTTCCGGCGCACTGCTTCGGGGTATTGCTTCAAAATTCACGGAAATGGGCTATCCCGTCACCGGCTTTGATGCTTATACAACATCTGACATTCTGCGTGGTTCGGGATTATCTTCTTCTGCGGCGTTTGAAGTGCTTGCCGGAACTATCTGTTCTGTCTTTTTTGCAGATTCTCAGGTAAATGCTGTAGAAATCGCCAAAATCGGCCAGTATGCTGAAAATCTCTATTTCGGCAAGCCATGCGGACTGATGGACCAGATGGCCTGTGCTTACGGGGGCATCATTGCAATTGATTTCAAATCCGAAGAACCAGAAATCACGCCGGTTTCTGTAGATTTGCAGAAAGAAGGCTATGCCCTGTGTATTATTGACACCGGTGCAGACCATGCCGACTTGACAGATGCTTATGCTTCCATTCCAGCCGAAATGGGCAATATTGCAAAGATGTTCAGCAAAGAAAAGCTTTCGGAAATCACCGAAACGGAATTTATGTCTCATCTGGCAGGATTCCGCCGTACCTGCGGTGACAGAGCCGTACTTCGTGCAATGCATTATTTTGCTGATGACAAACGTGTCAGCAGACAAGTGACCGCCTTGCAGAACGATAATTTCAAGGCATATCTGGAAGAAGTAAAAGCTTCGGGTCTGTCCTCTTTCCGGTATCTTCAGAATGTTTCTGTTTATGACAAGCCTGAAAAGCAGGAAGTTGCTGTTACTATCGCATTATGTGAACATATTCTCGGCAGTCAGGGTGCTGTCCGTGTACATGGCGGAGGCTTTGCCGGAACGGTGCAGGCTTATGTACCTCTGGAACTTGTCAATGATTTCAAGATGCAGATAGAAACCTATCTTGGCATTGACCGTTGTCATGTTTTCCAGATTCGCAGTCTTGGCAGTGTCGAAGTCAAAGCAGAATTATAATAATTATATTAGGAGTCAATTTATCATGAGTAAAATTTTAGTTACTGGCGGTGCTGGTTTTATCGGCAGTCACACATGTGTGGAATTTCTGGAATCCGGCTATGAAGTAGTTGTTCTGGACAATCTGAGCAATTCCAAAGAAGAAGCCATCCGCAGAATTGAAAAAATCACCGGAAAGCCTGTTATTTTCTACAAGGCAGACATGCGTGATGAAACTGCCGTCAGAAACATTTTTCAGGAACAGGAAATTTCCGCAGTGGTTCACTTTGCAGGTCTGAAAGCTGTGGGGGAATCTGTTGCCAAACCTCTGGAATATTATGAAAACAATCTGAACGGTACGTTTGTATTATTAAAAGTCATGCGTGAAGCCGGATGCAAAACAATTGTCTTTTCTTCTTCCGCCACTGTCTACGGCATGAACAATCCCGTTCCTTATGTAGAAGGAATGCCGACTTCTGCTACAAATCCCTATGGCTATACCAAAGTCATGATTGAACAGATACTTTCTGACATCTGCACGGCTGACCCCGATTTCAGAGCTGTAGCCCTGCGCTACTTTAATCCGATTGGCGCACATAAATCCGGCTTAATCGGCGAAGACCCCAACGGCATCCCGAACAATCTGCTCCCCTATATCGGACAGGTTGCCATCGGCAAACTGAAACAGTTATCTGTTTTCGGAAATGATTACAATACCCCTGACGGTACAGGTGTGCGTGATTATATTCACGTTGTGGATTTGGCCAAAGGCCATGTCTGCGCCATTGCCTATGCCGAAGCCCACAAAGGCTTTATACCGATTAATCTCGGAACGGGTCACGGTATAAGCGTTCTGGAAATGGTTCATGCTTATGAAAAAGCCTGTGGTCATGAAATCAGTTACCGTATTACTGACCGCCGTGCCGGTGATATTGCTTCTTCCTATGCAGATGCCTCCCGTGCCAAGGAGCTTCTGAACTGGGAAGCTCATGAAACGCTTGAAACCATGTGTGCTGATAGCTGGCACTTTATGCAGCAGAATCCTAACGGTCTGTAATCTGTCATCCTGTTCCATCTGTCATGCCCTCTGTTGCTTTCTTATTATTTCTGCTGGCGGGATTTGCCTCAGCCCTTTTGTTTCTGCTTCTGCATGGAAATTCCCGCCGGAAGCCGGAACAGGAACGTCAGAAAACCCGTGTGGAACAGCTCGCCTCCGATACACCGAAAATCTACACGGAAACTGCTTTTCTTCTCCAGAAAATTGACGAACGCCGTAGAATTATGGATGAATATCATCATACTAAAATCACTGATGAATACTATGAACTTGTTTTTGAACTGCAAAACGGTGAAATGCTTCGGGTAAGCTGTTCCAAAACAGCCTATCATGACATGCCGTTTCGTAAGACAGGTATACTAACCCATTCCGGCGGAAGACTGATGCGCTTTAAAGCCCAAGAACAGGTTATTTCTGATGAATACAGCCTTCGGTAAATGTGAAAAATTCCGGAAAATTTTGGTCAGCCCCTTGCAACTTCCGGAAAAACATGCTATACTATATAGTGTAAAAAATCAACAGCATTTCTGCTGTAAAAATCAGAAAGAAAGAAGTGTTTGTTTCTTATGACCAAAATTACAATTTTTTCCGGATTTCTTGGTGCAGGCAAAACAACTCTGATTAAAAAGCTCATTGCAGAAGCTTATCAGAAAGAAAAGCTTGTCCTGATTGAAAACGAATTCGGCCAGATTGGCATTGACGGCGGTTTTTTGCAGGATGCCGGTGTAGAAATCACTGAGATGAATTCCGGCTGTATCTGCTGTTCTCTGGTAGGCGATTTCGGCGAAGCACTGAAAAAAGTGCTTGACCAGTATCATCCGGACAGAATTCTGATTGAGCCTTCCGGTGTCGGCAAGCTTTCTGATGTTATCAGAGCTGTGCAGAATCTTGAAATGGAAGGTGTGGAGCTTGACGGTTTCACGACTGTTGTAGATGCCAAGAAGTGCAAGATGTATCAGAAAAATTTCGGTGAATTTTTCGACAATCAGATTACCTATGCAAGCTGTTTGATTCTGAGCCATACCAAAGGACTTTCTCAGGAAAAGCTTGATGACTGTGTAAAGCGTCTGCGTGACAAAAACTCCGCTGCGCCTATTGTTACTACAGATTGGGACGAACTCACCGGCGAACAGCTCACCAGTGCCATGACCCAGAAAAATACGCTTGATGATGAGCTGAAATCTCTCCTAGAAGAAGAAAAGCATCACGACCATCATCACCATCATCATGATGACGAAGAAGAACACGAACATCATCATCATGACCATGACGAACATGAAGAACACGAACATCATCATCACCACCATGATGAACATGAACATCATCATGAAGACGGTGAAGAATGCCACTGCCATGACCATGAACATCATCACCATCATGCAGATGAAGTCTTCACTAGCTGGGGCAAGGAAACTGCAAGACAATACACAGTGGAAGAAATCCAGTCTGCACTGGAAGCCCTTCAGGATGAAGCCACTTATGGCATGATTCTTCGTGCAAAAGGCATTGTTGCCGGAACGGACGGCCAGTGGATTCACTACGATTATGTTCCCGGAACACCGGATGTCCGCCACGGATGCCCCGCAACAACAGGCCGTCTTTGTGTTATCGGTTCTAATATCAATGAAGCAGAAATTGCAAAACTGTTTCATGCAGAATAATTTCTAAATCCAATTCCATGCCGCTGGATTCAGCGGCATGTTCTATCAAAGGAGGATATACCATCATGCCCGTAAATCAACAAGAAGATATTCCGGTTTATTTATTTGTCGGCTTTCTGGAAGGCGGCAAAACCAAATTCATTCAGGAAACCCTTCAGGACAAACGTTTCAACAACGGCGAAAAAACCCTTTTGCTTCTCTGCGAGGAAGGCGAAGAAGAATACGATTCTTCCAAATGGCCGGACAAAGGCAAGAATGTCGTTCAGTATCTTATTGAAGACAAGGAAGACTTCAACGAAGACAATCTTAAAAAAATCCTGAAAGAATCCGGTGCAACCCGTGTCGTGCTTGAATATAACGGTGTCTGGACTATCAACGACCTGTTTGAGAATCTCCCTGTTGAATGGGCTGTCTATCAGGCAATGTGCTTTGTCGATTCCGGTACATTCCTGAATTACAATGCGAACATGCGGAGTCTTGTTGTTGACAAAATCAACGTCAGCGAACTGGTTGTTTTCAACAGATTTGACAAAGAGACTATGGACCAACTGGAATTTCATAAAATTGTCCGTGGCATAAGCCGGCGTGTACAGATTGCTTATGAAACGACTTCCGGCGATGTTTCTTATGATGATATTCAAGACCCTCTGCCGTTTGATGTCAATGCGGATGAAATTACTGTCAATGATGAAGATTATGCTTTATTTTATCGTGATATTATGGAAGAACCCGAAAAATATCACGGCAAGACTATCACATTCAGGGCTGCCGCCGCACGTGACAGAAAATTCCCGAAAAATGTCTTTGCTGCCGGCCGTCATGTCATGACCTGCTGTGTAGAAGATATTCAGTATTGCTGGTTTGTCTGCGAATGGGAAAAAGCTCCCATGTTCGATACCCGTCAGTGGATTCGTCTCACGGCAAAGATTTCCGTACAGCGTCACAAGATGTACAAAGGCAAAGGCCCTGTTCTGCAAATTCAGTCGCTTGTTCTGACAGATGCACCGGAACAGGAAGTCGCCACATTCTATTAATTTTAAGTACAGCAAATCAGGAGGATGAGAATTATGCTGTTTCATTTCGGAGATACGGTTGCAGAAATTGATGCAGAAGCTACCAGAAACTATTATCTGAATCACAACTTCACAAATGACTGTGTCTGTCTTGGCTGTCAGAATTTCCGGCAATGGATAAAATTCTGTCCTCCCGAAGTGCGGGAACAGTTTCAGACTATGGGGATTGATGACCTGAACTGGATTGCAGAAATTATTCCGTTCGGCACAAAGCCGGAAGATTATAAAATTCACAACGGCATGTTATACGGCGGATTTTATCATGTTGTCGGCAGAATCATCGAAAATGGAAAGAATTCTGACAGGAAACTTTCTGAAAATTTCGGGATTTTCATTCCGGAATATACCAGCCCTTCCCTTCCGGATTTTCCCGAACCGGTTTTGCAGATTGAAATCTGTGCCTACATCCCGTGGGTGATTGCCGCCTCGATGGAAAATTATATTAATTAATCCAAAAACTGCCGTACTCTTTGACGAGTACGGCAGTTGTTTTTTTCTTAGAAATTGTTTCCGTTCCAGCCCCAGTCCGGAGTTCCCATATAACTGACATAGATTCGGTTCTTTGGAATAGAAAGTTCTGCATTCAGAAGTTCACTGATTTGTCCGGTCAGCTTGCTGTATGCCGAACCGGATGCACTTCCGTAAAGCTGTACTTCTACCATAGCGCACGGGGCATCTGTTCCCTGATGATACAGAATATGTTCCGGCTCAATGCCTACCATAAGCCACTGTTCGGATTTGCCCGGAAGTGTGGCGATAGCCTTTCCGAGTCCTGTTTTGATAGTTTCCTGCTGGGCTTTGGAAACTGCCTGATTGGTCTTGACGTTAATAAACGGCATGATGAATTTCTCCTTTGATAATTATATTTCAGCATAAGCTGATTATTTTTTTTCTGCGGGGTGACTTTTCTTGATATGCTCAAGGCTTCTGCTTGTGACAGAACCTAGTTTTTTAACCGTATTACTAGGAAATGCCGAGAGGAATAAAAAAGCATTGTCTTTGGATTCCGCCGGAGAAAGTTTCAGGATTCTCCGGAAAAATGCATAAGTAATATCATAATCTTCATTGAAATGCTCTGCAATTTCCCTGCCTATTTTTGTGAGTCTGACAGATTCGCAGTAATCCGGCTCGACAAGTTCCATGCGAACCATGCATTTCATCATTTTGCTGACACTGGGTCGGGTGACTCCCAAATCATTGGCAATATCGACACAGCGGATTCTGTTCCGTTCATGTTCCATGCGGTAGATGCACAGCAGATAACGATACTGACCGGCACATAATTCCATATCATCTACATCCTTTCTGTTGTTCTGAAATATATCTCGCTATTATAACAATAGCACAATTCTGATAAAAAGTCAAGTTTTTTCTGAAAAACATTGATTTTTCAGAAACAATCTGCTATAATAGAATATGACACATTATTTTTCAAGTATTTACAGGAGGCTGTTATGAGTAAAATTCAGGCTTTTTTTGAGGATATGAAATCCAAAAGAGTAGCTTTTATCGGTACAGGCGTAAGCCATACAGAACTAATCCGGAAATTTCGGGAAAAGAGCATTCCGGTCACTGTCTGCGACAAGAGAAGTGCAGATAAATTTCAGGAAGTTTATGATGAATTATCCCTTCTGGGAGTAAATTTCATTCTTGGTGAAAATTATCTGGATGCACTCACGGATTTCGATGTCGTCTTCAGAACACCGGGGATGTATTTCAACAATCCGGCACTGACGAAAGCCCGTCAGGCTGGTGTTGTCATCACCTCGGAAATGGAAGTCTTTTTTGACCTCTGTCCGTGCAGAATCTACGGTGTGACCGGTTCGGACGGAAAATCCACATCTACGACCTTAATCGCTGAAATTCTGGCACAAGCCGGAAAAACTGTCCATAAAGGCGGAAATATCGGCCGTGCGCTTCTTCCCATTATCGAGGAAATCAAGGAAGATGATGTCGCAGTTGTCGAATTATCCAGCTTTCAGCTTATCTCTATGAGAAAATCTCCGGATACGGCTTTAATCACGAACATCACGCCGAATCATCTGGATGTACATGGCACAATGGAAGAATACACCCAGTCCAAGACGAATTTAATCACGCATCAGAACGCATTTTCCAGAACTGTCCTGAATCTTGACAATCAGGGTACAAAAGACCTTGCCGGTCTTGTCCGTGGAAAGCTGAACTGGTTCACCAGACGTGAAATTCCGGAAAGAGGTGCTTTTCTGCGTGATGATGATGTATTGTGCTATATTGAAAACGGTGAAGTCACGCCGGTTATCCATAAAGATGAAATCCGCATCCCCGGTATGCACAATGTTGAAAATTTCCTTGGGGTGATTTCTGCATTATGGGGTGAAGTGCCGGCCGAAGCGATTGTCAAAGTAGCAAAAGAATTCGGCGGTGTGGAACATCGAATTGAATTTGTCCGTGAACTGGACGGCGTGAAATATTATAACGACAGCATCGCCACCAGCCCGACAAGAGTCCTTGCCGGTCTGAACAGTTTCAGTCAAAAGCTGATTGTCCTTGCCGGAGGCTATGACAAGAAAATTCCGTTTGAGCCGATGGCGGAAACCGTCTGCGACAAAGTCAAGATTTTAATCCTTATGGGTCTGACTGCTGATAAAATCGAAAAAGCTGTAACTTCTGCCAAGAATTACAATCCGGAAACATTAAAAATCATTCATGTGAATTCTATGGAGGAAGCTGTTGCAACGGCTCACAAAGAAGCCAAAACTGGCGATATTGTAACACTTTCTCCAGCATGTGCAAGCTTTGACTGGTATCCTAATTTTGAAATCCGTGGTCAGCATTTCAAGAGATTAATCAAGGAGCTGTAATTCATGAATCAGAAATCTCTTATCAAACTGCTTCGGGAGCTCTGCACCGTTGCAGGCACATCCGGAGATGAACAGCAGATTGCAGAATTTGCCTGTAAAAAGCTGAAAAAATACTGTCCGGATGCGCATATTCAAAACGGCAATGTTATCGGTTCTATGGGAAATTCCGCACCGGATGCCGTTCATGTCATGCTGGATGCTCATCTTGACCAGATTGGCCTGATTGTGACAGAAATCACGGATGACGGCTTTGTCGGTGTCGGAAACATCGGCGGACTTGACAGAAGATGGTTTCCGGCGCAGAAAGTCGTGCTCCACGGAAAAAAAGACATCTCCGGCATTATCTCGACTCTGCCTCCGCATCTGAACAGCGGAGAAGAAAAAGTTCAGAAAATCACGCAGGTTCGGATTGATACTGGCTATTCTGCCGAAGAATTAAGAAACATTCTGTCTCTTGGCGACAGTGTGACATTCACGGGCATTTCCGAAGAACTTGCCGGAAACCGCTTTGCTTCTCCCTGTCTGGATGACCGTTCGGGCATTGCTTCGATTCTGTATGCGCTGGATGAGCTTAAAAAAGAAGAAATTCCCTGCAAAGTCAGCGTTCTGTTCTCGAATCGTGAAGAAGTCAACGGATGCGGTGCAAAAACAGGCTGTTTCGTCATTCATCCGGACATTGCCCTTGCGGTCGATGTTTCCTTTGCCGGAAACGGTTCGGAAGGTACAGGGAAATCCGGAAAAGGTGCAATGATAGGCTTTTCGCCGGCACTTTCCAGAACAGTTTCTGAAACGCTGGTTCGCATTGCAGAAGATGCAGGCATTCCGTATCAGTATGAAGTCATGAACGGGCGCACCGGTACAAATGCGGATGATTTTTCCGTCTGCCGTGAGGGTGTCCGTGCCTGCACGGTTTCGATACCTCTCTTTTATATGCATACGCCTGTTGAGGTCATCGACCTGAATGATGTCAAATATACTGGAAAACTGATTGCAGAATATCTCAGGAGGTGTCAATCATGCTGAATTATCTCAAAGACTTATGTGCTCTGAACGGTATTTCCGGCGATGAAACACAAATCCGGAAATATCTGAAAGAAAAAATAGACACATTTCCGGATATTCTGGAATGCCGGACAGATGCCCTCGGCAATCTGCTGGTTCATAAAAAAGGCAGAAAGCCGGCAGAACATACTGTACTTGTCGGCGCACACATGGATGAAGTCGGCTTTCTTATTACAGAAATCAAGTCTGACGGAACATGTGTTCTCGATACAGTCGGCGGTGTTGACCCTGATGTCGCCGTTGGCAGAGCTGTCTTTCTTCCGAAAACCGGAAGATTCGGCGTTATCGGATGCAAGCCTGTACATCAGCTAACAGAAAAAGAACGGGAAGAAAAACCAACGAAAAAAAATCTGATTCTCGACATAGGCACTTCTTCCAGAGAAGAAACCCTTGCTTTGCAAATTCTTCCGGCGGATTCCGTATGCTATTACAGTGAATGGACGGAACTGGGCGGAAACCGTGTGGCTTCCAAAGCGATTGACGACCGTTTCGGATGCGCTGTCATGCTGAAACTACTGGAATCTGAAATCGCTTATGATACATGGTTCGGTTTTTTCGTGCAGGAAGAAATCGGCCTGAGGGGAAGCAAGACGGCTTCTTATGCTGTCAATCCTGATTTTGCGCTGATTCTTGAAACCACCACTGCCGGAGACCTTGACGGCGTTCATGACGGCAATGCCGTATGTCATCTGGGAAAAGGCGCAGTGGCTTTATTCATGGACAGAGCGACAATCTATGACAAAGAATTATACCGCATTGCTTTTGAAGAAGCTTTGAAATTCAACATTCCCTGTCAGACGAAATCCCGTATTGCCGGCGGAAATGATGCCGGCTCGATACATGTTTCCCGTGACGGTGTAAGAACGCTTGCCCTCTCAATTCCCTGCCGTTATCTGCATTCGCCGTACTGCACGGCGCAAATCAGTGATATGACACACACTTATCAGCTAGCTGAAAAAATGCTGGAAAGAATACAAGAATTATGATTAGAAAAATTACAAAAGACTGCGATTTGAATACTTATCTGCTTCGCAAGACATGGCGGGGCAGAAAAATGTATTCTTATTATAAAGCCTATGGCATTGATTATCCGTTCTGCCAGTTCTATACAGTCGGCGAAGACGGCATCCTGCTGTTTTTCAACAGCACGGTGCTGATTGTCAATGCAGAAGAAGCCGAAACTGAAAATCTTGCAACATTTTTGAGAATGCATCAGCCGTTCCGCATCGAATGCAATGAACCTGTCAGAGAACAGCTCGCCCGACTTCTGCCGGAATATCAGTCTCTGCACCGGACAACTTTTGAGCTTCAGCCAGATAAAAATTCCAGTTTTGAAGAAGAATCTGTTGAATTCAACCCTTCTCTGGAAGAAGATTATCAGATACTTCATGCAGGCTTCCCGAATCTGGAAGATTATTCCCTCTGGCTGACGGATACTTCCCACCGGTGCCGTCACGGAGTCAGTCATGTGCTGACCTATAAAAAAAGCACTACAGCGACAATTATGTTCGATATTGACAATCACGTACTTGTCGGACAGGTAGCCACCCTGCCGGAAGCAAGAGGCCTCGGCCATGCAAGAACCTTTCTCCGGTGGCTGGCCGGATGGCTGGCGCAGTTCGATAAAAAAGCCGTTCTGTATGCGCTCGACATCCGTGAAAGCTTCTACCGTGAAATCGGCTTTACTGTAATTGATACAGAATATGTGCTGGAACGTTCCGAAGACGCTCAGGACAGCATCACGAAAGGATTACTTGACAATGGCAATGCATGATTTTTTTGAAATAGATTCCCGTCTGGAAGCCCTTGCAGAACAGGCCGAAACCAACTGTTCGGCATGTTTTGCGAAAATCGACCGGACTGCAAGACATAATTCCGCAAAAGTCCTGAAAGCTTTCTCAGACAACAAAGTCAGTGAAGCCTGTTTCGGTGCAAGCACGGGCTATGGCTACGGCGATTTCGGCCGTGATGTTCTGGACAAAGTCTGGGCGCAGGTACTCGGCACGGAAGATGCACTTGTACGGCACAATTTTGTATCCGGCACACATGCGCTGAGTGTAGCTTTATTCGGCCTGCTTCGTCCGGAGGATGAAATTGTTTTTGTGACCGGAACGCCTTATGATACCCTGCATGAAGTTATCGGCATCACCGGAAAGGCCGGTGACGGTTCTCTGAAAGATTTCGGAGTCAGATACAGAATAATTGATTTAACTCCTGAAGGCAAACCGAATCTGAAAGCTGTTTCTGAAAATCTCAAAGGTGCAAAAATCGCTTATATTCAGCGTTCACGTGGTTATGACCTGAGAACGGCTTTCACCATTGCCGAACTGAAAGAACTATGTGAAACCATCCGGAAAGCCAATCCAGAAGCTATCATCATGACAGACAACTGCTACGGCGAATTTGTGGAAGAAACCGAACCGCCGGCCATCGGAGCAGATATTATCATCGGTTCGATGATTAAAAATGCGGGAGGCGGTATCGCCAGAACAGGCGGTTATATCGCCGGAAAGTCGAAGCTTGTAGAATTATGTGCTTATCGGCTGACATGTGTGGGACTCGGAAAGGAAGTCGGCTGTACGCTCGGCATGAATCGGGAACTGTTTCAGGGATTGTATCTTGCGCCCGATGTAGTTGCTAATGCGCTGAAAACGGCTGTTTTTGCATCTGAATTATTCACCATGCTCGGATTTAAATGCACTCCTGCCACGAATGACCCGAAAGGCGATATTGTCACAGCAATTGAGCTCCAGACTCCGGAAAATCTGATTGCATTCTGTCAGGGAATTCAGAAAGGTTCTCCTGTAGATGCTTATGTGACTCCCGAACCGTGGGACATGCCGGGCTATGAAAATCAGGTTATCATGGCAGCAGGCGCATTTACAAACGGAGCATCGATTGAGCTTTCTGCTGATGGTCCTCTCCGTCCGCCTTATGCAGCATGGCTTCAGGGCGGTCTGAGCTGGAACAGCGGTAGAATCAGCATTCTGCTTGCAGCGCAGGAACTTCTGAATAAAAATCTCATTCAGCTTTAAAGTTAGAAGGCCCTCCGCTTTTCTCATCAGAATATCCAGAAATTCAAAAGACAATTGCCTACCGTTCGTTCACTACCAGTGAAAAAGCCCTGAAAGAAGGCTATCATGATGATTTTCTAATGTACTGGGTAACAAATGCAACGGCCTTTTTTCAAAACTATGTGGGTAACGGCGCACAGTCTGCCGTAAAAATACTGATTTCCTATTATCGTTTTTTTCATCCGGATGATACGCTTGAACTTGCTTTTATGCCTGCATCCGTTCAGGAAATGCTTCGGGGACTGGATATGTACGACCCTGCATTCGGTGCGGCTTTTTATGAGGGAACATGGAATCAGAATTTCAATCATGCTGAGGCTCTGCAAAAAATACAATGTCCTGTACTGCTGATTCAGGCAGATACTTCATTTATGGAAGACGGTACATTAAATGGTGCTATGTCCGAAGAAATGGCAGAACGTGCATTATCCTGCCTTTCTGACGGTACATACATCCGAGTTAATGCCGGACATGTCACAAATTTAGAAATCCCTGACGAATTCACAAAAATCATAACTGATTTTCTGCTGGATAAAAACAAGAATCCAATAAACTGAAATCCATAAAAATTGCTGAAAAATAAAAGAATGTTACAAAACAAATACAATTCAGCAAATAAACGATTGACAAATCCGGAAAAAAGTTGACAACATCTCAAAAATATGTTATCATAATAAATGACAGTTCAACACTGTTTATTTTTCTGACAGTGCTGCAATTACAATAAAATCCAAATCAGAAAGGGGAATAGGTCAGGATGGATGAAAAAATCCGCTGTTATAACTGCATGGAAATGAAACCGGCAAGATTCAGAATCTGCCCTTACTGCGGCTATCCGGATGATAAGCCCTATGACCCCGATTATGCTCCCCCCGGTACGGAACTCAATGAGCGATATACTCTCGGTGTCAAAATCGGCCATAACAGCGAAGGTGCAAACTATATCGGATATAATGCATCTATCGGCTGTAAAGTGCTGATTCGTGAATACATGCCTGTAGGTCTCTGCAAGCGTGTAAGAGGCAGGGCGACAATCAGTGTTCCGTCCGAACATGTTGTACAGTACAAGGCTTTGATGGCAGAATTTACAGACCTTAACAGAAATCTCGCCCAGATGCGCAATCTTCAGCATATCATCCCTACGCTGGATATGTTCACGGCCAATAATACAACTTATGTTGTCTATGAATATCTGGAAGGCATCAAGCTGGTAGAGTACCTGAAAGAACATGCCGGCGAGCTGACATGGCATCATGTTTCTTCTATGTTCCCGACATTTTTTACTACTCTCAGTCTGATGCATAATAATCATGTTATTCATCGGGCAATCAGTCCGGATACGATTTATGTCACGCCAAAAGGGGAATTGCAGTTATGCGGTTTCAGCATTTATGCCGTAAGGACACTGCATCTGGAACTGCCTTCGGAAATTTTTCAGGGCTATGCTGCGCCAGAACAGTATACTCCCGGTGCAAAGCAGGATACTTTTACAGACGTTTACGGCATCTGTGCAGTCTTGTACCGGCTTCTGACCGGCTGTCAGCCTGTCGATGCCCCCAGCCGTCTGAGACAGGATAATCTGAGCGCACCTTATGAACTGAATCAGAATATTCCGAAAAATGTTTCTGATGCCATCATGAAAGGCATGTGCCTGAATTCCGAACAGCGTACCCAGACCATCACCGAACTTGTCACCCAGCTTTTTGAACAGACAGAAGAATCTGCTGAAGCTAAAGACATTCCGCCAGAACCTCCCCGAAAAAAGAAAAAACAGACTGACAAGAAAAAAAGCCCTGACACATCTCCGGATGATAATAAGGTGGATATTGACTATGCTGTCTCCGGACAGGAAAGTATTATTGACCGTTTCCGGATGCCTTTAATCGTAATTGTCATGACCATGTGCATTCTGCTTGTCATTGCCATTATCCTTGTGAATCTGGGGGGAAGCAGTCCGGTGACGATGAATTCTCAGACAGAAACAACAACCATTGCAACTGAAAGCGAAACCGAAAACAATATTGTAACAGAATCTTCTGCTGAAGCCGAACTTCCGACCGAAGCCCCCGGTGACAGTCAGATGCCCCTGCTTATCGGCATGAGCTACGAACTCAAGAAAGAACAGCTTGAAACCGATGGCTGGCTTTATCTTGAGCCGGTTTATGCCTTCAGTGATACTTATAAGGCAGGTCTTATTATCGAACAGGAAATTGAAGCGGGTCAGCCGTTCCACAGCGGTGCGGTTGTGAAAGTGGTTGTCAGCAAAGGGCCTTCCTCAATTCAGATTCCGGATTATACCGGAAAAACGCTTAAAGACTATGAAGCCGAACTTGAAGCACTCGGTCTGACGAATTATAATACCGAAGCGATTGTGAATTACAGTTTCGAGACGGGCTATGTTGTTGAACTCAACAAAGAAGCCGGAGAAACATTTGACCTGACCGGCGAGGAAACGCTTAAAATTTTCTATGCAAGCAATCCGGAAACAACTCCTGTTGTTATCACCGAACCGGTACAGACAACGGTTGCAACCGAACCTGAAACTATTCCTGAAACCGAAGCTATGACGGATGATGTGGGTGTAGTGCTGGAAACTGCTCCGCCTATTGCTCCCGATTCGGAACAAGAATTCACGCAGGAAGCTCCGGAAACTGCACCTAATCTGAATTCTGAAACCACTGTTCCGGATTATGAAACTGCTCCGCCTGTTCCGAATGATTTTGAATAAGCTGAAATCATAAAAAATCCTCTGCACCGCAGAGGATTTTTTCATAATTTAAAAAATATTTTCCTCAAACACCCAGACGACATAGCCCTGCAATGCAAATTCTTCATGTTCTTTTGCAAGAAGTGCATATTCACTTTCACGCAGTTCCAGTGCTTCTTCAGAGGAAAGCAGAACAAAATATGTTTCCTGACTGGTTTGGTCTTTGTACCAGTTCATATTGCACTGATATTTTCTGACCCAAAGCTGACCGTCTTCCAGTGCGACACCACGGCATTTTATTTTAGAATCCGAAATCACTGTCAAGGAATTGGCACGCCAGAAGGTTGCATAGCCGTAAGTCAGGTTTCTTTTTTCGAGTTCCTCTGCCAGTGTATAAAGATAATTCTGCGCAGTATTGTCTTTCGGCATGAAAAGAATTGTTTTTGCATGAATTCCGCTGACTGCCATGATACAGGCCGTCAGCAGGACGGCAAGACGTTTCCGGTCAGCCTGTGAAAATGCCCATCTCAGGAACGAGGCGGAAACAATCACTGACATCGCCACAATGGGGGAAAGTCTCCAGTTAGCGGCTGAAAGTTTGCCGAATACATATCCCATCATGATGAGCAGTGTCATAAACCAGTATGTCAGAATCAGGATTCGCAAGCGGGCATCTTTGATTTTTTTCCAGTACAGAAGCGCAGCAACAGGCAGAATCAACAGCAGAATTCCGGTTATGATGCACAGCAGTGAACCGGCACTTTCTGCACTCATAAGAGGCGCATTGGCTTTTGTTTCCACGCCCAGCAGTGACAGCCATGCCAGCGGAAATTTTTCAAGATTTTCCTGCCATTTTTCCATATCAGAATAAGCAGAATATGCATCTGCATAATCAGCCGTCATCCCTTGGGAGGCGAGTACAGTCAGAAAGTATCCGGCAATTGTCATGCCAAGCATTACAATCAGCAGAATTAATGTATACAAATTCCGTTTGGAAAAGATTTTTGTATCAGTATCGAGCCAGCGTTCACAAAAGACTGCTCCTGTCACCGGAAGGGCGAAAATGGTGATTGCAGTAATCTGGTCGCTCCCTGTCAGCAGAAACCAGATGCCGATACTAATGATACATAAAATCAGATGTATTCTGTTTTTGCGTATTCTTTCCGGAGAATGAAAGGTTTCTGTACGTTTTATTAATTTCATATACCGGAATATCATTGCCAGTCCTGCGAAGATAAAACACACACCCAAGCTGTAATAAATCGTATGTCCCCAGAAAATTTCACGGAGCTTGGTACTGCCGGAACATATCATCAGTTCAGCAAAGACAGTGACTGCAATCCAGCCGATTTTCCAGTTCATCTGTCTCAGCATCAAAATCAGCGAAACTGAAAACAGGATAAAAAAGCCCAGCATACCGAATACATGCGTTGTCATTGAAACGCCGGTAAACGGAATCAGCAGGCGCATGAGGACATTTGTCCCGAACGGCAGAAAACAGGCATAGCCAAAATCCGGATTGAAAATACTTCCGCTTTCATAAGAAGCTTCTGCCCACATGATAGTATCTGTCGTATCGGAATGAAAATACCCTCTTGACGGAAAGAGGGTGTAATAGCCCACCAGTGCCAGAGCTGTCAGCAGAAGCAGAAGACTTCCGGCGATACGGACAGAATCGAACAGCATTTTTCGATATTCCGGCAATTTCAGGCTTTTGACAAGTGCAGGGAAAGAAATTCCCTGCACTTGTTCTTGTTGTTCTTCGATTTCTGAAATGCCGGAAGTTCCGGCAGATTCTTCAGGCATCATGCATTCTCCTCGCTGTCATTGTCTTTGCTGTCAGTTTCGTGATAAACCTGTTCTGTATTGACATTCCAGATATTGGCTTTGTCTTTGCGTCCGGAGAGAATATTTCTGACTGTCTCAAAAGAAGTCAGCATGGAATGGTCCATATTATTATAACGGTGCTGACCGTTTCTGCCAACACAGTAGAGGTTCTCAAATTTGCTGAGATAAGCTGTCAGGTCATCAATATGCTCATAGGTATCGAAATACGCCGGATAAGCTTTCTTGACACGTTCACGGTGATAATCAAGAATTGCAGTTTCCGGAGCGATAACACCCATCTGACGGAGTTCCTTGACTGCGAAATCACGGCTTTCCTCATCGGACAACTGCCAGAAACGGCTTCCTTCGGTGCAGAAATATTCCAGACCAATCCAGACCTGCTGGGAAGGATTCTGTACCATATAGGGCGACCAGTTATTGAAAATCTGGATTCTGCCGAGGCGGACACCGGTATCCTGTACATAAATCCAGCAGTCGGGGACAATGTTTCCGAGTGTCGGGATATTAGTTTCGTTTTTAAGTTCCAGACGGTTCACGAGCAGGCCGACAGTGACGAAGTCACGGTAAGGCAGGCCTTTAGCGATTTCGGCTTCCCATGCAGGGACATCATTCATTCCGGCAACCAAGTCTTTCACTGGCATGGAAGAAATGACAATATCGGCATTGACGGTGTATTTCTGATGATTTTTTGTATAAGTGATGCTGTCCACGAGATTTTCACCGTTGGTATGAATTTTATTGACTTTTGCGCCGAAGATGATTTCTCCGCCGAGCTTCCGGAATTCTTCCGCAGTGATTTCCCAGAGCTGACCGGGGCCGTATTTCGGATAGTAGAATTCTTCGATGAGGGAAGTTTCTTTTTTTCCTGCATCCTGTACGCCGGTAACTTTGCGGAACATATCCTGAATCACGGCCATGATAGACAGTCCCTTGACGCGCTGTGCGCCCCAGTCGGCAGAAATTTCCGAAGGATGCCGTCCCCAGAGCTTGGCAGTATAGCCCTCAAAGAACATGGAATATAATTTTTTTCCGAAACGGTTGATATAAAAATCTTCCAGAGAATTTTCTTCTCTTTTGAGGGCTGTTGCGCCCAGATAGCTGACACCGGCTTCCATAGTTGTACCGAAGCCCATATTCTTGATAGTATCCCATTTCAGAGAAACCGGATAATCGAAGAATTTATTTTTATAATAAATTCTGGAAACTCTGTTCCGGATAAGCATTACTCTGTCAGTTGTTTCGGGGTCAGCCCCGCCGGTCACGAGAGATTTTTCTCTGTTCAACTGAATGTCATCGAAAGAGGGTTCGCCCTGAAACGGCATCATAGATTCCCACCATTTCATGACTTCTTTATTTTTAGAAAAGAACCGGTGTCCGCCGATGTCCATTCTGTTTCCGTTATGGTTGACTGTGCGGGAAATACCGCCGACAGTATCAGATTCTTCATAGATAGTGACATGGCATTCTTCCGGTGCTTGCCGGAGCAGTTCATAGCCGGCAGTCAGTCCGGCAGGACCTGCGCCGATGATAATGATTTCTTTCATATTGTAATAATTCCTTCCTTTCTAGATAAGCATGATTTAAACATTGACATGCTCGTTTTCAATTGTAATATAATTTCTTCTGAATCTTTCCAGATATTTGTCTGTCAGACGATAGCTGAGATAAAAAACGCTGAGTGAAACCGTAATGAATCCAACCGCTTTGATAAAGTTTTTCATGATAATCCCTCCGTTCATTTTGGTTAGCTATTTTTATTATAGCATATCTGATAATAAAATTCCAGAGTCTGCAACAAATTCAATATTATGCACAAATATAGGCCTGGCTTTTTGTGCAGTTATCCGAATATTTTGTTTTTTTCTGATTTTTCGGCGTTCCGGTTGTTATATAAATAATAAGAGATTATCTGATGAAAGGAGAAGTACAGCATGTCTTATTATCTATATGATTTTGTAACAGTAGCATCTGACAACGGCGCATATATTCTTGCCGACAAAAGCGGAGGGTCGTATTATCTTCCGGAGCAGATAAGCTCTGCACTGAACGGAAAAACGCTTTCTATGGGGGAGATTGTGCATCTTTCGGCAGAAAAACCACTGGAAATGACAGAACGTGCCGGAACAAACAGCATTATCTGTCATGGTGCAGTGCATGTCAGCCTGCAAGGTTCGCTTCTGGAAACCGGACGGACTGCCGAACTGCTTGTCTGTCACACGGCTTACAATTCCGTACTTCTGACAGATGTGCAGTCCGGAACAGATTATGTGATTTTCACCAGCTATGTTGCCGAAGGCTATCACACTCCGGATGCAGACTGGAGCACTGTTACAGAAGGCAGTTTTGTCAGATTCCTGCTGTTCGGAAATATTCCTGTTATGCCTGCGCCCCGAAAAAGAATTTCTTTCAGAATCCGCCGGAAAAGCAAGAAAACTCCGGCCGTGCGGAGTTTTCTGAATGGTACTTACGGAGCAATCAGCGGTGCATCAATGAATTCTTCCCCATCATCCGGAATGACTTCCTGATAATTCTGCACCGGTGCGGAAGTTTCCGCCGGCAGTGTACTGATATACTGGGTTTCGGCATATACAGGCTCAGAAGGAAGCATTTCTGTATAAGCAGGTATTTCAGAATATGCCGTTTCTTCGGGATAATCACTGTTTTCCTCATAGCTGTTCTGGAGTTCTCCGCCGGAAACAGTTTCCAATGTTTCTGACGGAGCACTTTCATTTTCTTCGTCATAATGATTGGAAACATCTGTTACATCAAGATATTCTTCCAGTGTCAGCCCCTGTTCATAGATTTCGGTTGCGACTTCCACGCCTACATAGCGGATATGCCAGCATTCATAATCATAGCCGGTAATATCTTCTTTTCCTTCCGGATAGCGGATAATAAAGCCATATTCATGACAGTGCTTGTCCAGCCATTGTCCCTCCGGTGTATTAATGAACGTTTCGTTGATAGTATTGCAGTCTACTGTATAGCCGGTCTGATGTTCGGAATGTCCCGGCTTGGCCGAAATATGGTTCGCATATTCTTCGCCGTAAGCCGCTACCAGACTGTTATAGCAGGTAATCTGATATTGATAGCTTCTGTATCCTGACCCCTGATAGATATTCAAGCCCAGTTCCGCAGCAGCTTCCTGCAATTTCTTGAAAGCTTCGGCAGTTTCGGGGAGCATACCGGGGTCATAGTCTTCCGGCAGGCTGATGCTTTTGTTGGCAATCAGAATATCATCCACATACGTGCATCCGTCACGGATGGTCAGTTCCCGAACAGTAACGGGAATGCGGAGTGTTTCTGTTCCGCAGAAAACGGACACGGTACATTTTCCTCTGGAAACACCTGTAATCATGCCGAACTCATCCACAACGGCGATATTCTCATCACTCACGCCGTAGATGGCCTCGGATAAATTCACACTGGGGTCACAAATCAGATTCAACTGTTTTGTATGATTGACTCTTAAATAAATCTGGGAGTCAGCACTCCGGAAGCTGGTTGCCTGATGAAATTCCGGAACGGTTTCTGTTTCGGGCTGTGCGTTGACAGCAACTGCTTCGGTAACGGGTTCGGGTGTTGTTTCTTCTGCTGATGTTTTAGGGACGGCCTGCGCCTGCTGGAGATTGCTCGTCTCCTGTTTGCCGACAATCAGGCCGAAACCGAATACTAATACAACACTTAGCATCAGGAGCATGAAAGCTTCTCTTGCTCTGTCTTTGCGCCTTGTTTTTCTGGCTTGCTGTGTCATAAGCAAAATCCTTTCTTCATCATCTTTCAGTATTCTGGCGAATCTGCATACTGATATTTATTATAGCACAAAAGTTTGGATTTGTCATCTGTTTTTTTCAGGTTTTTAAAAAAAATTATGGAATTTGTGAAAAATGTCAAATAAAAGATATATCCGCACAAAATTGTAAATATTTTATGAACAACAGAAATTTTTCAGAATTTTTTCCAATTTTTATCTGTTTCTGTTGTTATAATAATAAAGGGAAACGCTTATCAAATCAAAATTTATTTTAAGGAGGAATTTTTATGAGAAAAACAAGAAAATTATTTGCAGGTCTGACTGCGCTCTGCCTGTCCGGAACAATGCTTTCTGCACTGCCCGTCAATGCCGAAGATACCGTTTATGCAACCTACAGCTATACCGTTGTCGGCACGGATAATGCCGAACATCCGGCAAAATATGTTTTCGCTGACAGTTCCGGCGATACTTGGTATACCAGTGCCGATTATTTTGATATGACACTTGCTGTCGGGGATATGATTACTATCCAAAATGCCATACTTGGCGTTACCTGCATTGAGGGGACAAATGACCTCTCTATCGATAAACTTGACGGATATTCAGCCGAAAAAACAGGTTCAATCCTCGATAATCCAAAGACGGCGGAATTCACCGTTCAGGAAATACAAACCGGAAGCCAGTTCGGAAACAGAATTTATCTGGAAAAGGACGGCGTTCGGTATCATATCTTTACGGACTGGATTGAAAAAAATTATGCAGAATACAGCTATCTCGACTGGGATTCTGTTTCTGTCGGCGATACAGTTACCTGCATTCTTTATGATAATTATCCGGTTATCGGAACAGAAAAAATATACAACCGCTTTTTCATTGTCACAGATGCGGAAAACCGGATTGCAGAATATTACTATCATATTGACGGTGCACTTCTGCATACATCCGCAGATTTCCGGAACGTATCCGCAGAATGGAATTTCAAATACGGCGATGTGCTGACTGTAGACGGAAATTTCTACATCAAGAACGGCTTCCCCCTGCTGATAAAGCTCGATGATACTGCTGTGCTTTCTTCGCAGTCCTGCCGTGATGCCTTTGAAATCAAAGAACTTACCGTGACAGAAGTCCTCTCCGATGACGTACAGCAGAACATTCAGCTTTCTCTCACGGATGAGAACGGCAGTTCTTACAGCTATACAGAACATATCAGCATGAATTATGATTTCAGCATTGCAGATGTCTCCGCCGGAACAAACTGTCTGTTCGCTGTTTATGAAGATACGGCTCTGCTTCCGCTTGCTTCACTGGACGGCGATGCTGACGGAAACGGTAATCTTGATATTCTGGACGTTATCACTGTGAATAAGGCAATTCTCGGAAAAGAAAATATTTCTGCTGATAAAATTTTCCATATTGATTTCAATTCCAATGGCATTCCGGATTCTGAAGATGCTCTCATCATGATGAAAAAAATTGTCGGACTGGTCTGAAAAAATTTTAAAAATATTTTCAAAATCACTTAGTGTTTTTGGCTTCTGACTCCGTCTAATAAGTGAAAGCAAACGAAACCCTGAACCGTTTTATTAATCCAAAGGAGGCTTTATTATGAAAAATACAAGAAAAGTATTCGCAGGTCTGACCGCCCTTTGCTGTATGGGCACTCTGCTGACAGCATTCCCCGTCAGTGCGGAATCAGATTTCAATCCGGATGAAACTAATAATTTCTTCATCGTTGACGGAACAAAAGGCAATTCCACTATGATGAAATGGTGGCACTATGGAGAAGACTATACTTATGGTGACCTTCTCCGCATCTATCCGGAAGAATCTTTCTCTTACGGCGATGTGCTCACCTATGACGGAGAATATACCATTCTGGAAACCTATCCGGCACAGCTCGGCGGAAATGCTGGCAATCTCCGGAAAGCCGGCACTTGTGAAGATTTCTTCGAGATGAAAGATTTAACTATCACTTATGCAGAGTCTCTGGAGGGGACTGATGTATTCAAAAATTTCAAGCTTTCCGACAGTGACGGCACTTCTTATACTTATACGCAGGATTACACCAATGTAGATTATGAAATCAGTCTCGAACAAGCCAAAGTCGGTGATGTCTACACATTCGCATGTTATCGGAATTCAGCTCTGCTTCCGGTTGCAAAAAGCGAAACAGCTTCCGTCAGCCAGACAGCAGAAGATATTTCCCAGCCGTTTACTGCGGAAATCACTGACGAAACCCTCGGCGGATGCGTGATGACTCTTGTCAAATCCGACTATCTGGAAGAATCCGAAAACTGGAATGCTGAATATTTCAGTCAGGAATACGGCATCACAAATCTGAAAGAAGTAAAATCTATCTTTATAGACGAATTCACCAACAGAAGATGTGTTTTCTTCTATCCGACGGATGACACTCCCGAAACCGCCCTCGAAGTCGCTCAAAAACTCTATGATACCGGCTTATTCTACAGTGTTGACTTGGATGCCAAAACTTATCTCGCCACCGAAGAAGAAACAACTCCGACAGAAGATATTTCCCTGCCCTTTGAGGTAAGACCTGATGCCAATTATTTCGGCGGTATGATAACTACATTTCTGAAATATGACTATCGTGATGAAGCTGAAAACTGGAATACAGAATATTTCACTGATACATTAGGCATCACGGAAATCAAATTCGCTGACATCTGGCCTGCTTCTGAAGATGACGGCAGACACATGATAGTTTTCTATCTGACGGATGTCACCAAAGAAACCGCATTTGCGACTGCTCAGAAACTCTACAATACAGGCTTATTTTACGATATTGATATGAACTGGCTTGAAAAAAATGCTTCTGTCACCCCTGACGGCGATGCTGACGGAAGCGGTAATCTCGATATTCTGGACGTTATCACCGTGAATAAGGCAATTCTCGGAAAAGAAGATATTTCCCCTGACAGAATTCCTTATATCGACTTTAACGGCAACGGCATTCTGGATTCTGAAGATGCTCTTGTCATGATGAAAATGATTGTTGGTTTGGTATAATCAAAAAGCTCTGATTTCAGGTTTTTTCCTTATATGTTGAAATTACTCGGCAAAATATAAAATCCAATATTTAGTAATTCATTACAAATTTTGCTAGCAAAAATTGGTATTTTCACCAATTGTAAATTATAATAGAATATGCTACAATAAAAGTACAATCAATATCTACTGTTTCTGGAAGCTACTTAACAATCCCAGATACTTTAGAAGATTATATAAAATATAATTATGCGACCCAGATGATGGAAATCAAACCGGTAATTATGTTACTCCAGTAGAAGTGCATATTCCTAAAGCATACTATGACAATCATGATAGCACTGATGGAACAGATTATGCATTAATCACTGTAGCAGAAGATTTAAGTCAGTATACTCAAACTCGCTTTAGCCTAGGTCTTGTCAAAAATCCCTACAGCAGTTCATTTTCACAAGCTAATATCTATGTTTCTGGAATACCTGCTATGGTTAATAATCAAAATAATGATGATGATAAAATAGCTAAAGGGCTTGGATATATATATTCTAATAATACGCCCTCACCTGATAGTATGCTGTATTATACTACAGATGAAACTAACGGCGATAGTGGTGCACCTATTTATGTAATCACAAAATACAATATAGGCTCAGGATACGTTTCTGATTATACCGCAATAGGAATCGTAAAAGGTAGTAGCTATACCCGGAATATCGGAGCAAGAATTACTCCCATGCTACAACACTTTTATTTAAGCAATCCTCATACAAATTATTGAGCAAAGGGGGAAAGTATATGAAAAAAATATTTGCTTATCTAACTGCATTCTGCTGTTTGTCCGGCGGTGTTTCTGCCCTGACTGCTTTCGCCGAAGATTTTTCAGAACAGGAATTTTATATTGTAGCACAAAATGTTCCGCCTGATTTCGGTGCTTATTATCTGCACTGCTATTCTGAAATCATGACCTCGGATTTTATTCCAAAATATCAGACAGAATATATCTACATGAATCCGGAAAAAGCAAAACAGATAACCGGAGATAAAACTTCCGATTATGAATACGGTGATATTCTCCTGATTGACAATCATCAGCAGGGGTATTCTTCTGATGACAGCTATCCTCCGCACTATTATCTTTCTGATATAGAAGAACTACACTATGCCGGAAACTGCAAAGAATTTTTGGAAACAAAGACACTGATGCTCATACAGAAAGAAGAACATCCTTGGGATGGAACTGAAATACCGGAAAGCATTACATTCTCCTTTGAAGATGCCGACAAAAATGTATATCAATATCTCAGCTATTATTATACCAATCAGCCGGAATTAGATATTAATGCCTGTTCTGTCGGCGATACCGTCACATTTGCAGTTTATAATGATACCCTGATTCTCCCGCTGGAACTGCATCAAACTGTCAGTGGCGATGCTGACGGAAGCGGTAATCTCGATATTCTGGACGTTATCACCGTGAATAAGGCAATTCTCGGAAAAGAAGATATTTCCTTTGACAGAATTCCTTATATCGACTTTAACGGCAACGGCATTCCTGATTCAGAAGATGCTCTCATCATGATGAAAATGATTGTTGGTCTGGTATAATGCTCTTTTCCCCCTCTGCCGAAAGCAGAGGGGGAGTTGCATTTTCAGGAAGATACAACGCTTTTTTGAATCTGCCGGCAATTTTTTTTGATTTTTCTATTGCATTTTTAGTTCAGATATAGTAAAATAGAGTTATACGCTGAATCATTCGGCTGAAAAAATGCTATTTTAAAATTAAAGAGAGGAATGTAGCTATTATGAAAATCTGGAAAAGAATTGCAGCAGCTTCCGCCTGCTTTGCCGTACTATGCAGTGCAATGGCAGTTCCGACAGTATCCGCTGCGGATACGTCTTCGCTGGAAAGCTCTTACACATGGGATACACTGAGAATCGGCGGGGGCGGTTTCGTATCCGGCATTGTGACTGGAAAAGATGTCATGTATGCCCGTACTGATGTCGGCGGTGCTTACAAGTATAATTATGATACCGAAAGCTGGGAACAGCTTCTTGACTTCATCAACGATGCAGACAGAGGTCTGCTCAGTGTCGATGCGATGGCAATCGACCCTACTGATGATGATACTGTTTATTTCCTCTGCGGATGCGCTTACTTCTCTGCAGAAAAGACTGTCATCTTCAAGACAACTGACGGCGGCAAGACCTTCAAGGAAATTGATGTCACCAATCTGATTAAAGTCATGGGCAACGGTGACGGCCGTCAGTGCGGTGAATCTATCGCTGTTGACCCTGACAATCCAAAGACTATCTATGCCGGCGGTGATGTTACCTGCGATAGCAATTCCAAATCTGCTTTGATTAAATCTACTGACGGCGGTGAAACATGGGAACCTGTTATCGGCTATGATGATTTGGGTCTGTTCTCCGAAACAACCAAATGGCCGACTTGGACAGATACGCTTGCACGTTCCGTTACCAGCGATGAATATAATCATCAGAACGGTGTTGCAGCGATTGCCATTACCGGCGGAAAAGTTTATGTCGGCACATCCGCAAAGGGTACGGAAAATGTTCATGTTGCCAGCGTAAAAGATGACAAGTTCACAGTATTGTCAAAAGACCTTCCGACTGATGTATTCCCGTCCCGTATCAATATTGATGCGAACGGCAACCTGCTGATTACTTATATTGCCGGTCTTGCATTCAACGGCGCATCCGGAGGCGGATACCGCTATGAACCCAAAACCGGAACAGTAACACAAATTCTGGACAGTTCCAAAGGTTTCGGCTCTGTCTGGGCTGACCCGTCCAATCCTGACCACATGATTGCCGGCACATGCGGAAAGTGGGAAGACCAGCTCTGGGAAGCATGGACAGATGAACACGGCGCAACATGGGGCGACCAGTATTTCCGTTCTTTTGACGGCGGCAAGACGTGGGAAAACTTCACCCCCGGAAAATCCGCAGGCTGGGGACAAGAACCCATCTCGGAATATTTGCAGGACGGCGGTTATGCGTGGATTCGTGACAAGGCAATTCACTGGTCAGGTACAGTAGTTACCGACCCCCGTGATTCCAACAGAATGTTTATCACATCCGGCAACGGCGTATTTATTGCCGAAAACATCTGGAGTACAGATGCTGACAAGCGTCCTGTATTTACTTTCCATCCGGATGGTATTGAAGAAGTGGTTGCTCTGGATTTCACCAGCACCGCAGATGGTCTGGATTTGTCAGCTATCGGTGACTATGACGGTTTTGTGCATGAATCTCCGGATGAAATCGGCCTGCAATATCAGCCGAACATGGGCAGTACTTCTGCAATTGCCGTATGCCCTCAGAATACGGATGTCTGGGCAAGAATTGCGGAAGGTGACAACGGTGCAGGCTATTACACGACCGACAGAGGCAAAACATGGAATGCTTTCACACCTTCTACAAAAGGCGGAAAGCTTGCCATTGCACAGATTGACAAATCTACTTACAGAATTTTCAATACCGGCAAAAATGATGGCGGTGTTGCCTACAGTGATGACTGGGGTGAAACATGGAACAAATGTGACGGCATTCCGTCTCAGTACGGTTCTAAGCCGACCATGCTGTTTATTGAACCTGATGACCCGAATACGGTCTATGCCTATGCAACATATTATAATTCCAGTTGGTTCTACTCCAAGACTGCGCCAGATGCAAGTGATGCACAGTATAAATTCTGCGTCAGCAAGGACGGAGGCAAGACTTTCACAAGCACCGATATATGCATGTATGACCAGTGCGACAGTGCAGGAAGAATTGCTTATCTCGGCACAGCAGGCGATTTGATGCTTGCCGGCGGTTATTACGGCATGTATCATGTAACCGTTGCAAAGGACGGTTCTGTCACAAAAGAAAAGCTTGACAATGTTTTCTACTGCAAGACAATGGGCTACGGCGCACCGGAAAAAACAGGCGGTGTCAACACGCTCTACATGTACGGCAAACTGACCGAAGACGGTGCAGAAGGCATCTATCGTTCCACCGACTCCGGCAAGACATGGGTCTGCATCAATACAGAACATCTTTACGGCGGTACAGGCAACGGCAATTTCTTGGTCGGCGATATGAATGAATTCGGCAAAGTCTACATGTCTACAGTCGGATGCGGTATTGTATACGGTTCACTGGGAAGCAGTAATCCTTCCGGAACAGATGACGAAATTGTCTGGGGCGATGCTGACTGCTCCGGCGAAGTGGATATTCTGGATGTTATCACTCTGAACAAAGCCATTCTCGGCAAGGACAGCCTTTCTGAACAGGGAATGAAAAACGCTGACCTGAACCAAAATGAAACACCGGATTCCACAGATGCTCTGAATATCATGAAATATATTGTCGGACTGTACAAAAAAAGTGATTTTCCGCTGAAAAAATAATTTCTATTACTATGAATTTCTGAAAAACACGCAGAGAAGCTGTTTCTCTGCGTGCTTTTTCATGCATCCTGAAAAATAAAAACTTATTTTGTCAACAGCTCTTGACAAAGCAGAATAAATATGCTATACTATAACTGTACTAATTCAAATAATACATCTATGACATTCAGAAAGAAGGTATGCGCATGTTTGATATTGATTTCATGAGCCGTATTCCCATTTATGAACAGCTTTATCGAAAAGTTATCGAGCTGATTCTCAAAGGCGTTCTTACAGAACAGGAAAAACTTCCGAGTGTCCGCAGTCTGGCTACAGAATTAAGTGTGAATCCGAATACGGTCGCAAAAGCCTATTCGCTTCTGGAACGTGACGGCATTATCTATTCACTGGCCGGCAGAGGGAGCTTTATCGCCAAGCCGGATAAACTCTTGGCACAAGAACGTGTTCTGACTGATTTTGATACTGCTGTCAAACATGCACTGGAAGTCGGCATTGAATCAGAAACACTACGGCAACGCATTGAAACGATTCAGGAAAACCAGAGAGGAGAGAGGCAATTATGATGCAGTTAAAAAATACAGTCAAGCAGTTTGAGGATTTCACTGCGCTTGACGGTGTAAATCTGGAAATCCCGAAAGGAACGGCATTCGGACTGCTTGGCTCGAACGGTGCGGGAAAATCTACAATTTTAAGATTATTCAGCGGAATCTACAAGGCAGAATCCGGAGAAGTGCTCATAGACGATGAGCCTGTCTATGACAATGTCAATGCCAAGCAGAAAGTATTTTTCATCAATGATGAAACAGTACAGTTCGGCGGATATACGCTTAAACAACTGAAAAATTTCTATAAACAGTTTTATCCGGAATTTTCAGAAGATATTTTCGACCGGCTGGAAAAAGTAATTCAGCTTCCCATGAACAAGAAAATCAGCACGTTTTCCAAAGGCATGAAGCGTCAGGCAATTGTGATTATCGGAATTGCCTGCTGTACGCCGTATCTGCTGTTAGACGAAGCTTTTGACGGACTCGACCCGACTATGAGAATTATTGTCAAGAAAATGCTTGTAGATGCCATGTGCGAACGGGAACTGACGGTTGTAATTTCTTCCCACAATCTGAAAGAAATCAATGAAATGTGTGATACTGCCGCCCTGCTCCATCACGGAAAGATAGTTTTCAACAGGGAACTGGACAGCCTGAAAGGTGAAGTTCACAAAATTCAGACAGCTTTTAAAGAAAAAGAAAGAATCTTTACAAGGGAAGATTTCCCGAATCTGGAAATTCTTCATTTTGAGAAAACACAAAGTATTTATCACATCATTGCCAAAGGCAGTGAAGAACAGATTCATCAGGCACTTGCACCGTTTGAACCTGTCATTGCGGATTTGATTCCGCTGTCACTGGAAGAAATCTTTATCTATGAACTGGAGGTACTGGGCTATGACAGCAAAGTTTTTGAATAATTATCCGGCTCGGAATGCCCTGCGCATCATCAGTCAGAACCGGAAATTTGCCATTGTGACAAGTATTCTGTATCTGCTGGGAATTCCGCTGATGATGTTTGCAGGCATGACAGAAGGCTATCTGAGCGCACTGGATGCAGCAAATAAAATTTCAGGCTACAGTTTCAGTTGTGAACCTTATGAATTTATCGGCGGGGCATGTGCCGCAATTGCAGTATTTCTGGGATTTTTCTGCGGAATCCGTGCTTTCGAGGATGAATGGAACAAAACCCGTGTCGATATGCTCTATTCTCTGCCACTGAACGGCACACAGAGATTTTTCAGCAACTATGCAGGCGGTTTTGTGATGTATTCTGTACCGTATCTGATTTCTGTTGTGATTGGCTGGATGATTCTGCTGATTATGCTCCCCATGATTCAACGGCTGGATGCACTGCCGGTAGAATATACAGATGATTTCAAACAGTTTTATTTATATTATTTTCTGGGAACGCTTGGACTGTTTGCCCTGATGTGCCTGTATTATACCATTTCGGCAGTATGTGCGAGCTGCTGCGGAACGCTTTTTGAAAATATTTATACCAATCTCTTGCTGAATCTTCTGATTCCCGGCACATTTGCCGCTGTTCTGGGTGTTTTCACTTCGGAAATCAAGGGCATTGAATTTGAATATTCATGGGAATTCATTGGCTTTATGAGTCCTGTAGGCGGTTTGATTTATCTGGCTTATCTCATACTTGATAAGGGATTCGACAGCTATACGGCAAACTATGACAATACTTACTGCGGTTACGGCGGAACACCTGAAAATCAAGGCTTAATTCCTGCCTTTATCCGCTGGATTATATGCATTCTTCTGCTGACAGCCGTCCTGACGGTGCTTGCATGGAAACTCTATCAGCACCGCAAAGCTGAACATGTCGGCAAGCCTTTTGTCTATACTTGGATTTATCATGTCATCATCACAGCAATCACCGTTTGCATTCTCTGCATCAGCGCAGTGGAAGATGATTTTATCATTGCAGTGCTTCTGTTCAGTGCCATTGTTTATTTCATTATGGAAGTCATCCGGAAAAGAGGATTCAAAAAATTCTGGCTCAGTGTTGTGGCCTATATTGCAACAGTTGCCGTATCATTCGGGGGTTATATTCTGGTAACTGCAACAGATGCCTTCGGCAGAGTCAGCTATATTCCGTCACTTGCCACAGTTTCTTCTGCGGAAATCACATTCAGCGGATATGGTTTGGCACGTTCCACACAATACAAGCTTACTTACAGTGACAGAGAAACTCTCTCGAAAATCCAGAATTTCCAGAAAAATTATCTTCAGAATCATGACAGTCTGGAAGAAGAACTCAGCAAGCTTTCCGAAGAATATCATTCTTCACTGTATTATGATTACAATACTTACAGTGACGGCTATTCTTATGACTATTCTGATTATTCCGGCGACTACGGCGAATATTATGATAATTATAATCTTTTCGATTCTACTTTCTTTACAGTAACATATTACACGCTCACCGGAACAAGCATTCACCGAAGCTATAATCTGTATTATGATGAATATCTGGAAATCATGAAAATCTGCATTGGTACAGATACTTTCGCCGAAGCGAATGCCAATCTGCTGAAAAACCGTGTGATAAATGAAGTTCGTGAATATAATGAAAAAACTTACAGCTATGAAATTCCGTCAAATATTTCTCTCAATATCAATCATTTCTATAATGATAATGCACAAGTTCCACAGCAACTTTATCTCCCCAATGCCGAAAACGCTATCAGTTCTCTTGCAGATACCTATCAGAAAGATTTATCTGCGCTCACTTTCGAGACCTACTGCACAGATGAGGTTATCGGCTATATCGAAAGTCTGCCCGTTTATGAAAGCTGTTCCGGAACGGTTGCATTTCTGAAAGACCATGGTTTTTCGGAATTTGATTTAAGTGAAACGCTCAGTCATTATAATAATCAGAATGTACTGCAAATCAAAGTCTATGCACCGGAAAATTACCGTTCTTCCTCTTTGAATTATCCCTCCTGCCTGTTTAACACACAGAGCCCGATATATCTGAAACAGGATGAAGCCTATCAGGATACTGTAACATTGTTTGACAGTTCCTCAATGGAAAAGTACTATCCGGAACTGACAGAAGTACTCCGTCATGCCAAACAGCACTATATCAGCAGTGAACCGTGTTATCTGATATATCTGAACGGATATGAATTCATGATTCCGCAGGCATATTCCGGTGCAGTTGAGAATATGATAAAACTAGGGGATTATCATTATTATCAAACTAATTTTTATTCTGCGAATTCCACTGTTACAAATGGTTACTTCTGATTTTTCCACTCTCCTGTAGATATAGCAGAAACGGCACAGCAGGTTTATGCTGTGCCGTTTTTGTTATTTTTCAAGCCGGATGACATTTCTGCCTTTTGCGCCTGCATAGTACACTGCACGGAACGTTCCGCCATATTCATGTTCCATACAGCAGATTATCATATCAGAACGGTCAATCATCTGCATATTGCGGATTAAGAAAGCATCCTGAACGTGTACTTCTGATGATGCCGGACAGATTTCAATCTGATTGTACTGCCTGAGGTATTCAGGGTTGCGGAATTCACTTCTGTGATAGGGTAGCACCATAATCAGCAGGGCGGTATGATAGTCAGAACAGCGGATTGCCTGACTGATGACTTCTCCGGCGATTTCGTCAAACTGACCATCATGCCCGACAAGAAACTGCACATATTT
>JAFRMZ010000275.1 GCA_017430465.1 Oscillospiraceae bacterium | reverse complement strand
TCTGCCAGTGACGGCAAGCGGAGGCTTATCCAGCAGGACGGAGGCCAGTGCGCTTGCTGATGTCGTATTGCCGATACCCATTTCTCCGGCAATCAGGAGCTGAACGCCGTTTTTTTTCAAATCTCTGACAATGTCCATTCCAATGCAGATTGCTTTTTCAGTTTGTTCAGGAGTCAAGGCAGGTTTTCGGGTAAAATTTTCCGTTCCGAATGCGACTTTTCGCCGGAGCAGTTTGGGATGTGAAACATCCGTCAGCATACCAATATCGACAGCGAGCACATCCGCATGACAGGAATCTGCAATGGCATTTACATTAGAAGTCCCGTCTGCAATAGAATATGCGCAGATAGCTGTAACTTCGCTTCCGGTCTGTGTAACGCCTTCCTGCACGACACCGTGGTCAGCACAGAAGATAACAGCCGTTCTTCTGTCGATATGCACATCATCGGTATGCTGAACAGATGCAATTTTCTGAATCATCTGTTCCAGTTCACCGAAACTTCCAAGAGGTTTGGCGATGGAATCCCATCTTTTTTTAGCCGACAGATAAGAGGTTTTATCTGCCGGCAGAATAGTTTGAATTCTGTCCATGAAGATTATCTTCTTTCTGATTGATATTCTGCACATTTCCGAACAAACCGGACGGCGATTTCCGGATTCGCATAAAAATACAGATGCGGAAATCCGGCATAAAGTGTATCGGAAACGTGACAGCAATTCCAGTTTCTTCCGTCTTTTTTGCGGGCGGTGAATGCCGTTCCGGAGGAGGAACTTTCCCAGTAATGAAACTCATGTGCTTTTATGATTTCGCCTTTCTGACAAAGCAGATTATCCTGTTCTGCCGTCATAGAAATATAACCGAAACGCTGTAATTTCTCTGTTTTATAGGCTACCTCCGGAAAAAGGCCGGCCATCGGAAACGAATTTCCCTCCTGATTTTTTAGGAATTTATGCAGATACAGAAACCCTCCGCATTCAGCAATACAGGGCAGTCCGGATTTGAGTTTCTTCCGGATGTCTGTCAGCAGGGAAGTATTTTCAGAAAGCTGTTCTGCATAGAGTTCCGGATAACCGCCCGTCAGAATCAAACCGTCAGTATTTTCAGGAATTTTTTCATCTTTCAAAGGAGAAAAATAAATTATCTTACCGCCAAGCTGTTTTAATAATTCCAGATTTTCATGATACAGAAAACAGAATGCTTTATCTCTGGCAACAGCAATTGTCGGAGAAACAGGCAGTTCCGGAAGTATCGGTTTCTGATAGGCTGGTACAGGCGAATCAGGCAGAGAAAGCATTTTATCCAGACAAAGATAAGTTTCAGCAAATTCGCCAAGCTGATGCATTTTCTCATCGAAATTCTGGATTTCGTCTGCGGTGACTAAGCCGAGATGACGGCTTTCCAGTGTGACGGAGGTTTTCGGAAAACATCCGAAATATTCTGTATGCAGTTCATCACAGAGCCGTTTGACAAGTGGAATGAGTTTTTCCGGCAGGCAGTTGAAAATAAAGCCTGCTATCCGGTTCGGAAATCGGAATTGCAAAAAGCCCTGCATTATTGCACCGATAGAATCACTCATGCCCTGACAGTTGATAATCAGAATCACGGGTGTTTCGGTGATTTCAGAAACAGAACAGGCTGAACCTTCTGTGCCGTCATAAAATCCCATGACCCCTTCAATTACGGCTATGTCACATGGCTTATCAAGAAGATAGCAAAGTGTATCCGCATCACAGAAAAAACTGTCAAGATTCCGTGCCGAACCGGAAATGATTTTATTATGCATCATAGTATCAAGATAATCTGGGCCGGATTTGAAAGCATTCACCTGAAAGCCCCTGTCAGTAAGAGCTTTCAGAACGGCACATGTGACAGTAGTTTTTCCGCATCCTGAGCCTGTTCCGGCGATGAGAAAACGTTTCATGACAGTGTCCCCCATATCAGAAATATTGGATTGAGTGCATTCAGCATAGTAGTATGTCCTGCTTTGCGAGTACGTGTAACAGCAATCTGCGTGATACTGGGTTCTTTGCCGAAATCCAAAAAGGCATGAACGGCATTTTCCAGTGTTTCGAGCGTTACGGCAGTGAGTGTAATCTTGGCAGAAGGATTTTTCAGAAAGATAATTTTTAGGATTTCTTTCATATTTCCAGAGCTTCCACCGATGAATACCCTGTCCGGAGCAGGAAAATCTGCAAGGGCTTCCGGAGCAGTTCCCTGAAAAATTCTGATATTGTCACAGCCAAATTTATGTGCATTCAAATCTGTTAGTTTGCAGGCAGAAGCTTGTTTATCCAGAGCGTATACTTTTCCGTCCGGACAGAGACGAGCCAGCTCGACAGAAACTGAGCCAGTTCCTGCACCAATATCCCAGCAGATATGATTTTTTTCGATTTCCAGAGATGCAACAGCCAGATGCCGGATTTCAGCTTTGGTAATCGGTATGTGTTCCGGAACAGAAGCATGATAGAAATCAGCTTCCGGAATCAGGAACGGTGTATATCGGCAGAAATCCGGATTTTCTGCAATCAGTACAGAAAGTGGTGCTGTTGAGAGAGTCCGGAATTCTCCGGCCGTGCCGGAGAAGATGCGTTCTTCCGGATAGCCGAGCCGTTGGCCAATGTGGATTTTAATATTTTTCATGCCATATTCGCATAATCTTTGACAAACAGATTCGGCGGTGACAGTTCCGCCAAGCAGAAAGAAACAATACAGATTCTGCCGGATGTGCACAGCAATATGATTTTCTTTTCCATGCAGGCTGATGAATTTCATATTTTCCCAAGGAATGCCCAGTTTATTTGCAAAGTAGACAGGGGAAGCAATTCCGCTGTAAACTTGAACTGTATGTTCTTTCAGAAGAATACGCAGTTTTTCTGCACCGCTGTAGAATCCCACATCACCGGAGAGCAGTACACATGCGCTGGATTTTTCGCTTGTGTGCAGAAAATCAGCAATTTCCTGCGCCTGATAGGAAATCAGCATTTCTTTTCCAGAATTCCGGAACGGTGCAAGCATTCGTTCTGCGCCAATCAGAATTTCGGATTCTGCAATTGCATGTTCCGCTTCTCTGGTGAGCGTGTGGATTCCATCCATGCCGATTCCGATAAGTGAAATTTTCATTTTGTGAGCATCTCCTTGATTTCCGTTAGGGTATAGCCGTTTTCTTCCGGCCGGAGCAGAGTTATCATCCGGATACCGCATGTCTGAACAGCTTCACATTTTTCAGGATAACCGCCGATTGTTCCGCTTTCTTTAGTGAGCAGAATTTCTGCACCGGATTTCCGGATATGAGCGATATTCCGTTCTGCCGAAAACGGAGGTTTTTCAGCAATGATATGAGATTCCGGAAAATCTGGAATCTTCTGGAATTCCGCTGAAGGAAGTACTCTGACCCAAAGCCGTTTCTGATAATTTTGCATCTGCATGAGTTCCGGAACAGATTTGCTCCCCAGTGTACTGAGTATGAT
>JAFRMZ010000274.1 GCA_017430465.1 Oscillospiraceae bacterium | reverse complement strand
GAATCTGAATCTGAATCCGAAACAGAATCTGAACCGACAGAATCTGAATCTGAATCCGAAACAGAATCTGAACCGACAGAATCTGAATCCGAATCTGAAACAGAATCTGAACCGACAGAATCTGAATCCGAGTCCGAAACAGAATCTGAACCGACAGAATCTGAATCCGAATCCGAAACAGAATCTGAACCGACAGAATCTGAATCCGAGTCCGAAACAGAATCTGAACCGACAGAATCTGAAACTGAATCCGAAACAGAATCTGATACTATGGGTGAAGTAACAGAAACTGAAACCGAAACCGTAAAGCCGATTGGCGAATACACTGCAACATGGGAAATCGGTAAGAGAAGTGCTTATGCTGGTGATACTGGCGTGAAAGTACCTGTTTCCGTAGAAGGTGATGCTCCGTCCCTGAGCCTGAGCACATTTAAGTTTGATGTAGATATTCAGGATGGCCCGACTTATACAGGCTATGAATGGGGTTCTGCATACGAGCTGATGGGCAAGGAATTCAATACTGCTGACTATATTGGTGCTGGTTCTGCCGGGGAACAGGGTTCTGTACAGGCAGATAATGGTTCTAGTGTCATCATCCTCACATTCGATATTCCGGCTGACCTTGAACCCGGCAGATATGCAATCACATTTAACGGTGATGTACAGGCTGTCAGAATTGATGATGCAGAAGTAGATGTTAACGAAGTAAATGGTTATATCGATGTTCTGCCTCCCGAAGTTACTATCCAGACAATCGAGTACAGATATAATGTAGTCGGCAAGAGCAAGTTCTACTTCGCTCATGATACCAGAGCATTCGATATGAATGACCTGCTGTCTATGGCTACACTGAGAAGAAAAGAAGTTTACAGTGACGGCACTGAAAGTGACTGGACTATCGCAAACGAGTTTGATGGTGTTACCTTCACACTCGAAGACGAAGCCCTGACAAGTCCGAAGGCTGTTTACGACAGAGAAATCCTGAAGGTTGACGAAAATGGTATGCCGACAGTAGAATTCTCTGAAAGCGACCATAACGCTTACTTCAAACAGACCCTCAAGTTCAAGATTGTAGATGCAAATGCAGGCGATGATGTCAAGATTATCTTTGTAGATGAAAATGGCATCGAAACAGAAGCTGTAACAGGCAATGTTTACATTGGTGTTAAGGGTGACGCTTCCTTGAACGGTACTGTTAACGCAAATGATGCTGCAATTGTTCTGAAATATGCTGCTGCCTTTGGTGCAGGCTTAGACCCTGTTCTCTTCTCGGCAGATGACGCAGAACTTGAAGCATTTGCATACTTCCTCGCTGAAGTAACAGGCGAATCCGAAGACCACGGTGTTCACGATTCTCTGGGCAATGTTCAGACAGTCGCTGACCTGAATGCTTCTGATGCTGCCTTCATCCTGAAGTACGCTGCACAGGCTGGTGCTGGTCTCGACCCCGACTGGTACGAAATCCTGCCCGAACCGCTGCCGAAGTATACCAAGGCTATCGGTCGTGCAAACGGCGGTGTCAACGACAAGAACTAATCTGTATTCTGTACAGGTGCACGCAAAGAACCTCCCTGAAAAAGGGAGGTTCTTTTTTTGATGTTTCAAATGGGAGAGGAATCAGATAAATGAAACCTCCGCAGTGATGCGAAGGTTTCATTTATTGTCCCTGTTCCGGCATGACAGCACGGAGAATTTCATGATAGACAACAGAAGGATGGTTCAGGATTTTATCTCCCAGCAGTTTGGCCTGATATTCATCCGGAGTGAATAAAGTCAGTTCCAGAAGAATCAGTTCATGGTCAACAATCCGCACATGCAGATGACAGCCCTGCGGAAGCGTTTCATAAGAGATTTTGACTTGTTCTTCATTTTTGCGCCGTCTGACACAGTTCTGAGCGATTTTTGTGATATGTTCTCGATAGGATTTACCAGTCAGATGATGCAGACGGTCAGCAGTATCCGAGCCTTTAGCGGTCAGGGAATAATACTGAATGCCGTCTTTCCGCCGGCAGGTAACAGCCCCGGTTTCTTCCATTGTCTGCAAAGCATCCTGAAACGCAAAGTAATTGATGATACCGCTTGTGACAGCAATGTCATAAAGCAAATCGGCATCCAGCTCCTGTGCAATTTTGTGCATCACATAACAGAGCAGAATATTTGCTGTCACGGGGTCAGTTACAGTGCGGTCAGCAAGTTCGGAGATTTTGTGTAAATTTTCATCACGCATAAAAAGCCTGCCTTTCCGGAGTATCAGCAGAAATGCGGATAATCCAGCATGTGAGAGAGCAGTGCAATATTGACAACCGCTTCCACGCAGGGAACAAGTTTCGGCAGAATGCAGGATTCCGGTGCAGAGGCCGGCGCAATGGTTTCAGTTTCCATGCTGGAAAGATTAACTGTCTGCTGAGGCTTGCCGATGACAGCAGGCGGACGGAATGCAGCTTTCAGAACAATCGGCATTCCGGAGGAAATACCGCCTAAGATACCGCCGTGATTGTTGGAAGCCGTCCGGACATGGCCATGCTTGTCGACATAATAACTGTCATTGCACTGGCTGCCGGTCATTTCCGTTACATCAAAACCCGCACCAAATTCAAGCCCACGGATGCTGGGCAGTGCAAACATCAACTGTGCAATGGTGTTTTCCAGTCCGTTGAAAACCGGTGAACCGATTCCGGCGGGAACGTTTACTGCAACGCATTCCACTGCACCGCCAAGCGTTTCACCGCCTTCCGATGCAGAATGTATATCTGCAAGCATTTTTTCGCCTTGCGCATTCTGAATCACAGGGAATTTTTTATATCTTACAGCGAGAATATCTTCTTTTGTAACGGAAACATGATTGAAGTTTCTGTCATGAATGCCGTGTACTTCTTCGATATGCGCACCGGTATAGATGCCACGGCGTTCAAGAATCTGTCCGCAGACTGCGCCTGCAAAGCACAGAGGTGCTGTCATGGAATCGGCAACATGTCCGCCGTCCCGAATGTCATTGAAACCTTTGTAACGCAGTGTGCCTGTATAATCCGCATGTCCCGGACGGGGAAGACGGTTAATCTGTGAAAATTCCGGTACTGGTGCGCCGGTATTCTGGATAAAGGCACACAGTGGCGAACCAGTTGTCCGGCTGTTCAGAATGCCGGACATGACCTGACTCAGTGCCGGACGGCCGTTTTCATCAGTACTGTGGCGTTCCATAAACTGCAAAATCTGATTTGTGTCGATATATTCGCCGGGCGGTAAATTATCAATCGTGATGCCGATTGCAGGCCCTTGTGTTTCGCCGAATACAGAAACAGAAATTCTGTTATTCCAGATAGATGCCATTGCAGATTCCTCCTAGTTTCTGATAATCCTCAAAGAATGCGGGATAGGATTTTGCGACACATTCTGCACCTTGAATGATGACCGGTGCGGAAGCTCTGGATGCAGCAATTGCAGCACACATGGCAATACGATGGTCGCCGGCACTGTCTACTGTGCCTCCATGCAGAGAAGCCGGATGAATTTCCAGACCGTCAGGAAGAATTTTGACCTTTCCGCCAAGTGCATTCAGCAGATTGGCAGTTGTTTCCAGACGATTGCTCTCTTTGATACAGAGCCTCTGCGCATTGCAGATGATTGTCGGCTTGTTGCTGAATGTTGCCAGAACTGCCAGAATCGGCACTAAATCCGGAATGTCTTTTGCATCAATCATGAAATGTTCCTGATTCTGATTTTTCTGATAGCAGATTTTTTCAATCAGTTCGATGATTTTCCGGTCACCCTGCACGGATTTTTCAGGAATATTTTCCAGCACAATCTGGTTTCCGATGGCATTGGCAACATAGAAGAAAGCCGCCTGCGAAAAATCGCCTTCTACTTGCAGATTTCGGGCATGATAATGCTGATTGCCGAAAATATGCCATCCATTCGGAAGCTCTTTTGTGCAGACACCAAATTTTTCCATACAGTCGATAGTCATATCGGCATAGGGTTTGGATTCCAAAGGAGATGTGAGGATAATTTCAGAATCTTCCTGAAGCAGTGGAAGGGCTAACAGCAGACCAGTGACAAATTGAGAAGAAATATCACCTTCCAGCTCAAAACAGCCGTTCTGAAGCTGTCCGCTGATGGTGAACGGCATTGTGTCCTGATAATCATGAAATGCAATGCCTTTTTTGGTAAGTTCACGAAGATAGGGAGTAATCGGACGCTGAGGAAGTCTGCCTTGTCCGGTGAAAGTGGAGGTAATGCCCAGTGCTGCCGCAACCGGTATCAGAAAACGAAGCGTAGAACCGCTTTCACAGCAGTCTGCCAAAGCCGATTCCGGCCGTTTGGTGATGCCGGTTACCAGTACGGTATTACCATGGATTTCAAATTCCGCACCAAGTGCTTTCATTACTGACATCGTGGCTTCAATGTCTTTGGAAAAACTAATGCCAGAAATTTCAGAAGTTCCCTTGCTCAGAGATGCACAGATAAGCATACGGTGCGCCATGCTCTTGGAAGATGGGATTTGAACTGTTCCTATTAATTTATGAGGCTGAATTTGTATATTCATGTAACTATCCTTTCAGGTCAGGCAAAAATAAAATGTTTCCGGAAATCTGGAAGGGAATCACAGCGGATGCTGGCTGTTCCCGCAGGGTCACATACGATATAGCGGAGTTTTGCACCGGCACGCTTTTTATCGTTTCCGCAAAGGGCAAGCAGTGCATCCATCGGCGCAGAAACGTCAGAAGGCAGATGATAACGTTCTACACAGGCTTTTAATGTCTGGTATTCCTGCTCGGAATTGAAATATTTTGTCATCAGGCACATGCCGGCAGATACCGCACAGCCGTGTGTGTAAGTTTCATAATGATAATAGGCTTCAATAGCATGGCCGAGTGTATGGCCGAAATTCAGAATCATGCGCAGACCGGTATCAAGTTCATCTTCCGCAACGACATCACGCTTGATGCGGATGCAGACAGGAATTATTTCATCAAGATGTTCCTGAATGTTACTTAAATCATAACTGCATAGTTTCCGGAATAAATCAGCATCGGCAATCATGCCGTATTTGATAACTTCGCCCATGCCGTCAATCAGGAACGTTTCCGGCAGAGTGGAGAGGGTATCTGGGTCGCAGAGGACAACAGCAGGCTGTTTGAACGCACCGACAAGATTTTTGCCTTCCGGCAGGTCAATTGCTGTTTTTCCGCCAACGGAAGAATCTACCTGTGCCAGCAGAGAAGTAGGAATCTGGACATAAGGAAGGCCTCTCAGGAATGTAGCAGCGGCAAATCCGGTAATATCCCCGACAACACCTCCGCCGAGTGCAATCAGGCAGTCAGAACGGGTGATTTCATTCTGACACAGGAATGAATAGATATGCAGTAAAGTTTCTGCACTCTTGGAAGTTTCTCCGTGAGGGAAGACAAATCTTGCCGTGCGGAATCCGCTGGCTTTCAGGGAATTTTCCACGGCATCTGCATAATATCGGCTGACATTGTCATCGGTGATGATGACACATGTTTCGGCGGAGATGATTTCCTTGATGATTTCCCCGCATTTGTGAAGAATACCCCGTTCGACAAGAACATCATAGGCATCATTGACGGGTACATGAATTTTCTGCATAAGAACCTCCTGCTTTTTTTCAAATTTCTGGGAATAAAAAACCTTACTATTATATTATACTGGTTTTTGAAAGATTCGTCAAGTAAAATCCTGCTATTATTTTTCAGAATTATGAAAAAATATGGAATACTGTCGTATTCTGACAGAAAATAAAAAACAGGGCATTGCATGATGCAATACCCTGTGAGATTTATTTCTGATAAATCAGGCAGTTCTGAAATGATTCTGAGAACCATCGCCGTAGAAATACAGATAACCCTGATTAAATACGGACGGGTCTGCAAAATATAAATCAACAGCCGCCTTGACATTGTCTGTGACTTTGCTGGTGTAAGAATTCAGATTCGCATAGGAAGATGAACCACTGAACTGATATTTCTGTGTGATAACACTATAAATTGTATTCGGGAAGCTGGAAGAAGCTACACGGTTCATGATAACTTCTACTACTTTGGCTTTGTTTTCGATAGAAATCACATCAGAACCGGCCTCGTGTGCCACGCAGTTGCAGAGAAGGATATATTCTTCATCTGTAATGCCGGAGACAGCAGTTTCTGGAGTGGTTTCGATAATGACGGGTTCTGTTTCCGGAACAGTTGTTTCTACAATTTCCGGAACAGTATAATCTTCACCGAAAATATTGTCAAGACAGAGTTCGGAAACGTCTATGATTTCATCCGGAATTACAACAGTAGTCTGGGCAGTGGTTTCGGTTGTTGTGATGATGGGTTCTGTAGTAGTGGTTGTTGTGGTAGTAGTTGTAGTGGTTGTTGTTGTCGTAGTAGTGGTTGTTGCGGAAGTTGTAGTTGTGGTAGCTTTTGTAGTGGCTTTTGTAGTGGCTTTGGTAGTAGCCTTTGTAGTAGTGGTTGTTTCCTTGGTAGTGGTCGTTTCAGATTCCGTAGTTGTTTCAGCTTCTTCTGTAGCAGAAGTTTCTTCTTCTGTTTCCGGAACGAGAACAACTGTTGTCTCTGTCGTAGTAGTTGTTTCGGCAGTTGTGGTAGTTCTGGGCTTTGCAGTAGTAATATCTGCTACTGTATAAGTGGTTTCGGCAGAGGTTTCTTCTGCCTTTGCAGTCTGTACGGCAGTCGTTTCAGATGTTGTCTGAACAGTAGTTTCCGGAACAGCAACCGTTGTTTCCGGTGTTGTCTGTGCAGTCTGACGGACAGCCTTTGTGCTGACAGCGGTGGACTTTACGAAAATTCTGGTAGCAGAAGCACTGGTTGTTGTCTCTGTAGGGGCTTCTGTTTCTGCCGGAGTAGTTTCCGCCGGAGTGGTTTCTTCTGTGACAGGTGTTGCTTCTGATTCTGTTTTTTCAGGAGCAATGGTGATTTTGTTGAGCTTCTTATTAGTATTCTTGTCAGCAGTTCTGTGATTTTCTGCCTGAACGGTCTTTTCAGAAGCTTCTGTAGCAGCCTGACGGGTTTTTACTGCACTGATAGGCTGAGGGTTTTCCGGAGTGCCGGCAGTACTTTCATCCAGTGTCACGGTAGCGGCATCTGCGACTGCATAACCGCCGAATAAGCAGGATGCTAACATACCCATTGTAATTGCTGCGACTTTTGCCTTTCTCATCGACTCATTCCTTTCTGTAAATGGAAAATAGATTTCAGATATTTGTCTCTTTCTTTGAACCAACCATATCATAGCATATTTTCTTGGAATTGGCAAGCTTTTCAGAAACATTTCTATGAACTTGCCAAACTTTAAGCAGACAATCACGGGAGCTGTCGGCATTTTTCACATAAATTTTGTAAATTTTATGTGAACGCGGACATAAAAAATTCATATTTTGAGTAAAGATAATTACATTTTGATTACAGTCAGAACAAAATAGTGACTCAATATCGGCAATCTGACATAATTTCGAACACTGGAATTGTTAAAAATAAACAATCGCCTGTCGAAGCGTGTCGAATCGAAGCTTGTCCGTTTTTGGTGATTCTGCACAAATGAAATCGTATAAGTAACCCAAGAAGGACATCCTGTCATTTTCCAGTGAGTATAGAAATTTATAGAAAAAATTCCGGAAGACTTGACAGCTTTTCCGGATTGTGGTATAATAAACCTGTAAAACTGAATATTCTGCCACCGGGTAGAAATACAAATGGAAAACATTTGTCTGCATGTCGTTAGGTCTTTGAAGATTTGCAGAGAAATGTTTCTTTTTTGATATTTTTATGCATCCGGCTGATAGATATAACAGAAAGGGAAAATCTATATGCATTATTTTACAAAATCTGAAATCATTCTCTGGAGTGGTTCAGTTCTGCTGATTCTGACAGCATTTTTTCTGTTCGACAGAACAAGCTGGATGACACTGATAGCTTCTCTGCTCGGCGTGACTTCTCTGATATTCGCTGCAAAGGGAAATCCTGTTGCACAGATACTGATGATAATCTTCAGTCTGCTTTATGGTATGATTTCTCGTGGTTTTGCCTATTACGGCGAGATGATAACCTATCTGGGCATGACTATGCCGATGGCTGTTATCACACTGATTTCATGGCTGAAACATCCCTATGACGGCAGTCAGTCAGAAGTCAAAGTACATCATATAAAAAAATCAGAAATAATGCTGATTTTGATTCTGACAATTATCATCACGATTTTGTTTTATTTCATTCTGAAGTATTTTCACACGGCAAATCTGATACCGAGCACCGTTTCTGTCACGACAAGTTTTTCTGCTGTCTGCCTGACCTTTTTCCGAAGTCCTTACTTTGCTGTAGCTTATGCACTGAATGATTTTATACTGATTATCTTATGGACTCTGGCATCACTGGAGAATTCCAGTTATATTTCTGTTCTGGTGTGCTTTATCGTTTTTCTGGTGAATGATATTTACGGCTTTGTAAGCTGGAAACGTATGGAAAAAAGACAGAGTAATTCTGCATAAATTTTAAACTTAAATTTTGGTTAATTTTAATATAGCACTGACAGTAAAAATATGCTATAATGAAATTGTATGTATTTTGACTTACATGTTATCATAAGGAGGATGTTATGAACAAATCTATCAAGAAAGCTGTCAGTGCAGTGCTCGCCCTGACCATGTGCGCAGTCGGGACAGGAATTCTTCCGGTTATCGCAGAAGATACTGCTTCCAAAACAATTGAGGCTCTGCCTCTGGGAACTTACGAAGTCGAAACATTTGAAGGGGCAGATGTATGGACTTCTATCTATCAAACCCAGCTCCCCGGCTATTCCGGCGAAGGGTTTGCCTATCTGACTGCCAGCCCGATTTATTTCAATGTCGAAGTGGAAGAAGAAGGCATGTATGAAATTAAAGTCCGTGCCGTGCAGATTCTCGGTGAAGGTGAACCCAGAATGCAGACACTCTCTGTCAACGGCATTGATTATTCTTACAATATGCCTTATATGACAGAATGGACAGAAGTCAGCTTCGGCGTATTCCGTCTGAAAGCCGGTGTGAATGAACTCGCACTTAAACCGATTTATGGTTATGCTGCTTATGACACTATCACAATCGAAAAGGCTGTTCTGCCGGAAGTTACTGGAACAGGCGAAACTTGTGACCCGAAAGCTACTCCCGAAGCAAAATCCCTGCTGAAATATCTGAATTCTGTTTATGGTGAACATATTCTCTCTGGTCAGCAGGAAATCTACGGCGGCGGCCACAGTGTGCAGACCTCTATCCGTTATGATGCATCTTCCGATACCTGCGTTGATGGTGACGGCAAAACTTACGAAATCGACAAAGACAGCTATGATACAGATGAACAGGGAAATAAATTCCCGTGGCACTGCATGGATGAAACCGGCTTTGTCTATACTTACAGCACCCAGAATCATAATTATACTTATAACGATTATGATGAAGAATGCCGTTATCTGTACGAACTGACAGGACATTATCCGGCAATCAGAGGCTTCGACTTTAACTGTCATAACCCCGGATTCGCTTGGGAAGACGGCGTGACTGAACGCATGATTGACTGGACTAAGAATAAAAACGGCATCTGCACTGCAAGCTGGCATGTGACCGTTCCGACTTCTATGGATGATTTTGAAGTCGATGAAGACGGCAATATCACAAAAATCTCAAATGACTGGCAGAAATTCACCTACGGCGTTTCTACAGATTTCGTAACGGCTAACTGCATGGTAGAAGGTACAAAAGAATATTACTTCTTTCAGGAAGCCATGAGACTGCTTGCAGAACAGCTCCAGATTCTTCAGGATGCCGGTGTTCCGGTGCTGTTCCGTCCGCTTCATGAAGCAGAAGGTAATCCCGGTGTAAATGCTGATGGTTCTGGTGCATGGTTCTGGTGGTCAAAAGAAGGTGCAAAAGTTTATAATGAACTCTGGAAACTTCTGTACACTACCCTGACAGAAAAATATAATCTGCATAATATCATCTGGGAACAGAATCTTTATGCATGGTCTCAGGAATCCGCACTTTGGTATACCGGCGATGAATGGGTAGATATTGTCGGCTTTGATAAATATAATACACAGTATAACCGTCATGACGGCAATACAACAGGACCTAACGAAGATGCAGAAAGCAAAATTTTCTGGTCTCTGGTAGATTATGTGGATAATAAGAAAATGGTTTCCATGCCGGAAAATGACTCCATTCCGAGCCTCGAAAACATGCAGATTGAACAGGCCAAATGGCTGTATTTCTGCACATGGTATGATGAAACCAGCAGTCCGAAGTTTATTTCCGGTGCAGAATATCAGAATCCGGAAACTGTCAAGACACTGTTCCAGAGCGATTACTGCATTACACTGGATGAACTTCCGGCAGATTTATTCAGTGCTTCCAGCGAAGAACCCTCTACTGAAAAAACAACAGAAACCGAAAGCGATTTCAAATATGGTGATGTTGACGCAAGCGGAACAGTCGATATTCTGGATGTGATTACACTGAACAAAAACCTGCTCGGAAAGGAAGATATTTCCGAAACTCAGCAGAAAGCGGCTGATGTGAATCTCAGCGGAAAGCCGGATTCGGCAGATGGTCTGATTATTATGAAATATATCGTAGGTTTGGTAACAGAACTTCCTGTAAAAGAATAATTTCATCTGAATGCAAAAGCCCTGCCGTAAAAGCAGGGCTTTTTCTGATGGAAAGCATTCAGGAACAAAACAAAACCGTCCGGATTTCCAGACGGTTTTGTATTTATGATATAATGAAATCAGACACCATACTTTGCAGTAGCAACCGGTACACCGGGGCCCATTGTAGAAGTTACAGTGCAGGACTTCAGATAAGTGCCCTTTGCAGCAGACGGCTTTGCCTTAACAACTGCTTCCAGCAGAGTGGAGAGGTTTTCGTCAAGCTTTTCAGCACCGAAAGAAGCCTTGCCAATCGGGCAGTGAATGATGTTTGTCTTGTCCAGACGGTATTCAATCTTACCAGCCTTGGCATCAGTAACAGCCTTCGCTACATCGGGAGTAACTGTACCAGCCTTGGGGTTCGGCATGAGGCCTCTCGGACCGAGTACACGACCCAGACGGCCAACCAGACCCATCATGTCGGGGGATGCAACAACAACATCGAATTCCATCCAGTTTTCTTTTGTGATTTTGTCTACTAAATCCTGACCGCCGACATAGTCAGCACCAGCAGCCTTAGCAGCTTCGTACTTGTCTTCCTTGCAGAATACACAAACTCTTACGTTTTTACCAGTACCATTGGGCAGAACAACCGCACCACGAACCTGCTGGTCAGCATGACGGGAGTCAACACCTAAACGGATGTGTACTTCTACAGTTTCATCAAATTTTGCCTTGGCATTCTTGCAGACTAAATCCAGAGCTTCTGTGGACTCATAGAGCTTGTCAGCTTCAATTGCCTTACGGCTGTCAACATACTTCTTGCCGTGTTTCATAATTAAAATCCTCCTGTTAGTGGTGATACCGGACTGCTGAACCGCAAAATCCGGCTAGCGGAAAGATGTCAAATTTTCCTCCCACTTGAATATTAAAACTCTGTGAAATCAGTCTTTTACAACTACACCCATGGAACGTGCAGTACCAGCAATCATGCTCATAGCAGCTTCAACAGAACCTGCATTGAGGTCTTTCATCTTAGTTTCTGCAATAGTCTTAATCTGTTCCTTGGTGATGGTAGCAACCTTTGTCTTGTTCGGAACACCAGAACCGCTTTCAATACCGCAAGCCTTCTTGATAAGAACAGCAGCGGGCGGAGTCTTGGT
>JAFRMZ010000273.1 GCA_017430465.1 Oscillospiraceae bacterium | reverse complement strand
CCTCTGCATGACATCGGGAAAATTCATGTTCCGGATGCTATCCTGAAAAAACAAGGCAAACTTACTGAAGAAGAATATGAAATTATGAAAAGCCATACTACCGAAGGCAGAAAATTATTGTTACATGCTGAAAAATCTCTCGGAAATTTCAGCTATCTGGATATTGCAGTAGAAATGGCCTACGGACATCACGAATGGTGGAACGGAAAAGGCTATCCGCAAGGCATTGCAGAACATAATATTCCGCTTTGTGCACGAATCATGGCCGTTGCGGATGTGTTTGATGCCATTGTCTCCCAGAGATGCTACAAAGGCTCTATGAGTATTGAACAGGCTTATGAAATTATCCGGAATGAAAAGGGAACACATTTTGACCCGATTGTCGTTTCTGCCTTTATGAAATCACGTGATAAAATCAGCGAAGCCCTCAAAGAATTTGAAGACCCCATGCTTTCACCCAAAGCATAATATATCCAACACGACAAAAAAACCGCCTTCGGGCGGTTTTTTTGTGAATATGCAAATTTATTTGAAAGAGGCTGTCAGATGTAAAGCCTGCGTGACAGGCACGGTAATTGTCAGGTTCTTTGTCTCGGCAGGGGAGAGGCCTGCGCCTTCCCATCCCTGAAAAACACCGCCCTCGGCCGGAATTGCCGTCAGCGTTATCGGATAATCTGTAAAATAAATCCCTTTCCATGTAGAGGCTGTCTTCCAGTCAGGCAGAACAGAATTAATCTGCACTGCACCAAGTTCCGGCTGTTCGACAGTGACAGTGATTTCTGCCGTTCCGTTCAGAGAAAGACAGTCTGTCAGCATGTCGATGCAGGCCGGTGTCCGTCCCTGAATAAAATAAGTTTCATAAGCAATTACATTTTCAGTATAGGCAGTCATTGCCTCATCGGAATCAGCACGCCAGTCAGGGCCTGTCCGCAGAAAGCCCTGATTCAGAATCGGAGCATAATCCTGCTGATACATAGCATTGAGAACAGAAACAGCATATTCCGGCTCAAAACAACTGTTGCACAAATCCATGAACGTCTTCACAAACTGCGACCGGAACTGCGCATTCTGCAAAAGTGGCTGAACAAAGAAATTTACACCGATGTAATAACGCTTTTCTATCAGTGCGTTCAGCAGACGGGAACGGCCTTCGGGTTCGCCGTGCCGGTCACATCCCATGGAATATTCTGTATCATAAACCGCCCACCGCCATTTTCCGTCCTGATACGGCTGGTTGGTTATGCTCCGGCTTCTCCAGAGCCGGTAATTATTGCCGACATCAATCCAGTCATTGTTTTCAATCCAGAGTTCCAGCGCAAAATAATCTATCAGGCTCTGAATATCCATTTTCTGGCAGTATTCCGCATAGACAGCATCGTCTGATAAATCTGCGCTGTTGACAAAATCAGAAAGCTCCTCAAACAGGGCATAGTCTTCTTCATTTCCTTCTTCGATTTCTTCTGTTTTAATCATGATGACATCATCATCCGGCACACCGTAGTGAGATTCGATGTAATGCTTGGAATAATCTTCCTGCAAGTTATAAACCCCTGCATATTCGCCGTTCAGAAAACCGACAGCCGGTTCTGATTTCTGCGTGCTGACAGCTCTGCCGGAAACCAGTTTCTGAATAAAGGCATCACGGAATTTTGTTCCGTAATAATCATCCCCGCCGTTGCGGAGCACGATGCTCTTGAATTTTTTAATAGCATCAGTCGGGTCAGACTGCTTGTATAAATCCGGAAAGAGAGCGCATTTTAATTTCTTGTTTCCGTATTCCTCACGGGCAAGAAGTTTCAGAGACTTCTGCACATAATTTCTTGAAGTCCCTCCCATGATGCGGATACCCATTTCCTGCGAAGCAATCGAATTTCCGTCAGAATCGAAAATTTCGACACCGGCTTCACGCTCCCAGTTTCTGCCTTTCTGGGTGTAGTTCGCCGGAATGAAATAGCCTTCGGCGTATCTTCCGTAATTGTCATACACTGCGCCTTTGCAGTAGATGCCGTCAGAATAACCGAATAAGGCTTCTTCGTCCAGTGCAACGGAAACAACATGTGCACGGCCGTAATCTTCCTGCTGATTCAGTCCGATAAAATATGTATGTGTGACAATATCGCTCAGATTGCCGTCATCATCTACAGCCACGGCACGGATGACAGTCGCTTTGTCAACAGGTTCTTCCACAATAAACGGTTCTGCGGAGGTATCCCAGCGATTGGCAATATAATTTTCTTCTCCCTCACGGCTTTCGATAACAATCGGCTCGGTATAGCGTTCTGATTCTGTGGTGGGAGTGCTTCCGTCAGTTGTGTAATAAATTGCCGTGCCTGTTCCGGATGACAATTCCAGCGTGATGCTGTCTGCATAGAAGCCCGGTTCGGCCGAAAACTGCGGATTGAACGGGTCGGGAACGGTTTCGGGCTGAGTTTCTTCGGCAACAGTTTCAGATTCCGTTTCTGTTTCCTGCGAAAAATCCGGAATTTCTGACCGTATGATTTCCGGTTCTGACGGAATCTCTCCGGCTGTTTCTCTTGGTGAATCCGATTTCCCCGAAACAGCAGAAACAATGCCCGTGGCGACAAGTATGCCTGTCACGGTCAGCGTGATTTTTCCGGCAGAAGTCAGCCTCCATTTTTTATGTATTTTTTTCTTTTGATTCACGGCAATGCTCACGAATCCTTTCTTTTTTCAGCTATTCAACATTTTAGCATAAAATTACTAATTTGTAAACAGAAAAAATCCACAAATTTTAATTGACAGTGAAAAATAATTTTATCAAAATGTATTGACATGCGTCTTTTTTTATGCTATACTGAATAAAAATACACTATACAGATTGGAGTGTTTTTGTATGAAAAAACTGTCTGCAATATTATCCTGCCTGCTGATGCTGGTTTCTGCTGTCCGGATGCCTCAGAATGTTTCTGCCGTTTATGATAAAACTGTCACATTTACAAATTTTGACAGAAGCATCAACGGCGGTGAGCCAATCCGTGGTGCGGATATTTCATCCGTGATTGCTCTCGAAGAATCCGGCGTTGTTTTTTATAATGATGTTGACTATCAGGAGGAAGATATTTTTAAGATTCTTGCTGACCACGGCGTGAATTATATCCGTGTGCGTGTCTGGAATCAGCCAAGCGATGACAACGGCAATTCCTACGGAGGCGGTAACAATGATGTCGATACCGCCTGCGAAATCGGCAGAAGGGCTTCCCAGTATGGTATGAAACTCCTTGTCGATTTCCATTATTCCGATTTCTGGGCTGACCCCGAAAAACAAAGAACGCCTAAAGCATGGGCGAATTATTCTTCTGATGAAAAAGGTTCGGCGATTTATTACTATACGCTTGAAAGCTTGCAGAAAATCCGTGATGCCGGTGCTGACATCGGCATGGTGCAGGTCGGCAACGAAACCAACGGCGTAATGTGCGGTGAAGATGATATGTACACCATCTGCAAAATGATGAAAGCCGGCTGTAATGCCGTGGAAGATTTCGATACAAGCATCCTGAAAGTACTGCATTTTGCTGACCCGTCATCCGGCCTTTATCCGTGGTATGCCCAAGTGCTGAATGAATGCGAAGTCAATTATGATGTCTTTGCTACTTCCTATTATCCGTACTGGCACGGCACGACCGATAACCTCACTTCTGTTCTGAAAAATATTGCTGATACTTATAATAAATATGTTATGGTTGCTGAAACCGCCTATCCCTATACCGATGAGGACGGCGACAAGTTCGCAAACGTGATTTCAAGCACTTCTTCCGGTGCAACATTCCGTTATGAAATTTCCGTGGACGGTCAGGCCGAATGCTTTACAGATGTCTTTCAGGCAGTCGCCAATGTCGGAGAAAAGGGAATCGGGGCATTCTACTGGGAACCTGCTTGGATTGGAGATTATAATGCATCATGGACGGAACAGAAGGAACGCTGGCAGAATCACGGGTCAGGCTGGGCGACTGCATACGCTTCCGAATACGGCGAAGATGTAGCCGAAGCCGGCGGTTCAAGCTATGACAATCAGGCATTGTTCGATTTCTGGGGTTATCCGCTGGATTCTCTGGATGTCTATCAGAATATCTATCCTCAGCAATATGTTTATGACGAAGCCGACAGCGTTTCGCTTGCATCCGGCATGTATGAAATTAAGAATCAGAACAGCGGTTATTATCTCTCTTATGATGAAAACGGAAATATCATTCAGTCAGAAACGCCGGTACAGTGGCATCTTGTCAGCCAGTCCGGAAGCTATGCCCTCATGACTGCGGATAAGCAATATCTGACAATTGTTTCTGATACATCCGATGGGAACAACGCCGTCCGGCTGGGAAGTTCGGCGCAGGAAATCCGGATTGTACAGAATCAGAATCAGACATATCTGCTTATGACGGATGATAAAACCTGTCTGGATATTTTTGATGGAAGCACATGGGGCGGTGCATGGGCAGACTACGGAAAAGCTCTCGGTTCTGCAAGTCAGCAGTTTACACTGTACTGCATTTCAGAAGATATTATCGAACCAGAACCCGAAACCGAACAGAAACAGCACATCAAAGGCGATGTTCATTATGATGATGATGTAAACCTGACAGATGTTATCCTGCTTCATAAATACCTGATAAATCAGGCATCTCTGACGCAGGAGCAGACGAAATCTGCTGATATGAATCAGGACGGTGTGATTAATATCTATGACTGGATTCTGCTCAAGAAGCAAATCTTCTCACGCAGATAACAGCAAACCGGAGCAGAAATGCTCCGGTTTGCTGTTATTTATAATAGATATAATTTTCTTTTCTGGGCGGTGCAGGATTCGGCTCGGATGCTCTGTACCCAATTGCACAATGTCCGATGCCCTCATAATCTCCTTCGATGCCGAGTTCTTTCAGAATCGCCTTGCCTTTTTCAGAATCAAATTCTTCTTTTGCACGATGAATCCAGATGCTTCCGATGCCTAAGCTTTCTGATGCAAGCATGAGATTCTGCATCACAAGAGAGCCGTCATAAATATAAGTCGGCGCATTTCTGTCGGCCAGAACAATCAGAATCACCGGCGCATGATAGAACGGGTCGAAATTTTCTTTCCCCATGATTTCAGCATTCATGACAGAAAGCTTGTCCCGCAGTGCTTTGTCTTTTACAGCAATGATAATCGGAGACTGGCGGTTCATGCCGGTAGGGGCGAACGTTCCGGCTTCGCAAATCTGCTGAATTATGTCATCCGGAAGCATATCAGGCTTGAAGTTCCGACAGCTTCTTCTTGTCTGCATGAGTTGCAACATTTCGTTCATGATTTCAATTTTCCTTTCAGAATAAAATATTTATATCCAGTATAGCATAAAAATCATGATTTTGCAAGTGCTTTCTTGACAAATCCGGAAAAATATTTTATACTTATAATAAAATATAAATCCTAAAGAAAGAAGTCCTGCTGATGAAATGCATCCGGTGCAGAAAAGAAATCCCGTCAGAAAGCCTGTATTGTCTCTACTGCGGAAAAAAACAGTCTGCTGAAAAAAAGAAAGCCCATCGCCGTCCGAATGGTACGGGAACAGTCAGCCGTGATTCACGCTGTCAAAATAGCTGGATTGCACATGCTCCCTCATCCGGCGGAAAAAGAATCTATCTGGGAAGCTTTCCGACTGCAAAATCTGCCCAGAATGCAATTGATAATTACCTCCGTGAAGGCTGTCCTGAAATGTATTATGCAACCCTTGCAGAAATCTATCAGCTCTGGTCAGAAATCCATTACAGACAAGTGTCAGAATCTGCCGTCAGGCTGTATTCTTCAACATGGAAACGCTTTGCCGAAATTCAGCATCTGAAAATGCATGATGTCAGAACTGTGCATTTTCAGAAGATAATCAATCAGGCAAATTCAGAATCCGCCTGTCATGCCATCCGGACACTCGCCGTTCTGGTTTGCCGGTATGCACTCGAAAATGACATCATTCAGAAAAATTATGCCGAATTCATCCGGATTCCCCGTTTTGAAAAATCCGAAAAGAAAATCTTCACACCGGAAGAAATCGCCTTGTTATGGGAGCATTCTGCTGATAAGCGTGTACAGTTGATTTTATTCCTGATTTATACCGGACTGCGCATCGGAGAAGCAGCCAGCCTGAAAGTTTCTGATGTGGATTTTGAACATGGATATTTTATCTGCGGAGAAAAAACCAAAGCCGGCCGAAACCGGATTGTTCCGTTTCCGGCGAATGTTCCGGAGATTGCAGAATTCGTAAAAGGCTGGATACAGGAAACTTCCGGAAAAACGGTTCTGAATGCAACAACGGCACAGTTACGGCATCAGTATTTTTATTCTGCGCTGGCGGATTTGCATCTTTCCGAACCGGACAGCATGGAACATGGAATTTATAAATTTTCCGGAGCGCATCACACACCGCACAGCACAAGACATACATTTGCATCATTGTCAGTATCGGCAGGGATTGCACCGGAACATCTGCGGAAAATTATCGGTCATGCGAAATACAGCACCACAGCAGAAATTTATATTCATCAAAATCTGGAAGAATTAAAATCTGAGATGGAAAAAATCAAAAAAATCTGAATTTTTAATATTTTTTAAGAAAACTTTAAGAATTCCACTGTATAATATAGACAATTCAGAAAGAACATTCAGAAATCGGACAATCGAAATAAAAAATTTGATTTAAATTCTATGAAAAGGGGAAATTTACTATGAAGAAACATAATCGTTTTGGTCACAGTCTTGCAGGTATTCTTGCAGTCGGCGCAATGTGCGCAGCACTTCCGGTGCTTTCCGCATCCGCTGCACCTCTGACAGGTGATGTCAATGTGGATGGAAAAGTAGACGTTCTGGACGTTGTAACACTCCAGAAGTATCTGCTCAACAAGCAGAATCTCACAAGAGAAGGCTACAATAACGCTGATGTTACTGGTGATGGCGTTGTCAATATTTATGACCTGCTTGCAGTCAAGAAGCAGATTATTTACGGAACAACACCTGTACAGCCGGAACAGCCGACTGAACCTGAAACTGAACCTGAAACCGAAACCGAAACGGAAACTACAACAGAAACTCAGACCGTTTCTGACGGTACAGCCGCATCTATCGTATATAACGGTTCGAGTGTGGCTCTGTATGATATTAACGGCGCAGAAATCACAAATGCGACAAATGTCACTGTAGATGGTGCTTATGTAACTATCACTGCTGCCGGTGAATACTCCGTCAGCGGTTCTTCCGATAACGGTCAGCTCAAAGTCAATACGGACAATACCGCAGATGCCACTGCTGCTGTTACACTCAGCTTTGAAGGCTTGACACTTTCCAATCAGAGTGTTGCTCCGGTTTATGTGGAAAATGTCGGTGATGCCGTAACTATCTCGGTTAAGAAAGAAACTGTCAATACGATTTCTGACGGCACAACTCATACAGACTCTTATACCAACAGCTCCGGCGAAGTAAAGGAAATCAATTCCGCAATCTTCTCCCGTGATGACCTGAAAATCAAGGGTAAGGGTACTCTGATTGTCAACGGCAACTATCAGGATGGTCTTGTTTCCAAGAATGACCTGAAAATCTGGAACGGTACAATTCAGGTAACAGCTCAGGATGACGGCATCAAGGGCGGTAATTCTGTCAGAATCGGTGACCCCGATACTCTGGTTGCAAACGGCGGTGACGGTGATTATTCCAACCTGAACATCACAGTCAAGACATCCGGCGGAGACGGTATCAAGTCTACTGAAACTGATACTGACAAGGGCTTTGTTATCATCAACGGCGGTACAGTGAATGTTAATTCCTATTCAGACGGCATTCAGGCTGAACAGGAATTCACCATGAACGGCGGTGATGTGACAATCTACACATATCAGGGCAGTGCATACGGCAGTTCTGGTTCTACCAGCACATCTACTGACCCGTGGAGCAGCGGCAGCATGGGCATGGGCATGGACGGCAATGCCAACAAGACAGATATTTCTGCAAAGGGTATCAAGTCTGTAGGTCTCTATGACGAAGCCGGCACAACATGGCAGTCTATGGGCAATCTCATCATCAACGGCGGTAATCTGACCATTGATTCTTCTGATGATGCACTCCACTGCGGTGGTGATATGACTGTTGTCGGTGGTGTTCTGACACTGTCCTCTGCTGATGATGGTATGCATTCTGACCATGCACTGACAATCGGTCAGGGTACTGCAAATACATTCGATGATGTTCAGATTTACATTCCGAAGTGCTACGAAGGTGTAGAAGGTGTCAATATCGTTCAGAACAGCGGTACAGTTTATGTTATCTCCGGTGATGACGGCTATAATGCCGCAGGCGGTGCAGATGGTTCTGGTACAGGCAATACCAATCCGTGGGGCGGCGGTGCAATGAGCACATCTTCCGGCTCGCTGACACTCAACGGCGGTCTGGGTATTGTGAACTCTGCAAGCGGTGACCACGATGCATTTGACTCCAACGGCAGCTTTACCGTAACAGGTGGTTACTACTGTGCAAACGGTCAGGAGCCTATGGACTATGACGGAACCTTCTCCAACAACGGAGGCAGTTTCATCACCATGCAGGCAGGCAACACCAACCTGACAACAAGATACAGCTTTACTGATAATTCCGGTAACGTGATTGTATCCTTTGTATCTGCAAGCGGCGGCGGTCTGTACAGCGGAAGCAGTGCATCTGCACAGTCCGGCGGTACAGTATCTGGCGGAACTACCGTTATCGCTCAGGCAGGTGACAAGGCTGTTACAGTCGGCGGAACACTTTCCGGCGGTCAGGCTCTTGGTCAGTCTTCCGGAAGTACTCAGCCCGGTCAGAGATGGTAATGCTCTGAATTATAACCAGCTTCTTATAATAATTAATTAATAATTCCTTATTCCTTTTTACTATTTTACCTGAAAACAGCGGTGTGAATCTTCATACCGCTGTTTTCGTATCGTACAGGGACTTTACAAATTTTCAGGAAT
>JAFRMZ010000272.1 GCA_017430465.1 Oscillospiraceae bacterium | reverse complement strand
TTTTCAGCCAGATGAACCAAATCCACTTGGTCAATTTTGGAACTCTGGGCGAATTCCCTTGCAGAATATCTCGCCTGAGAAACTTCCTGATATTCCTGATTTGAGATTTTTGCACTGACAGACTTGGAAAAAGCTGTCAGGTTAGAGGGGACTGTATTAGCAAATTCGGCCAAATCAATAACAGAAAGCGTTGTCTTCTGTCCCTTGCATTTTTCAGCGCATTTGGTAATAAAATCATCAACAATATTTTTGCCGATTTCAACTGTCGGCAGAGATGTATTATTTCCCAGATTTGTCACCCAGTTGGTGTAATACCAGCCTATGCCGGGTTCAGTTTCTTCAGAAGCAACCATATAATCTGCATAGTCATTGAGCATAAGGGCAGTTTCGGCTGTTGCCATCAGGCAGGCATCAAAACCGACAAAATCAAATTTGACACCGCCGTTTTTCAGTGCCTGACTGATTCCCGAAAGTGACATAGAACCGCTGGATTTATATTTTTCATCATAGCCGTAACCGCTGACAGAGCCTCCGCCATGGTCCCAGAGAATCAGTTCATTCCGGTTAGCCGGAAAATTCTGACTGCAATACTGGATAAATGCAGAAAGGGTGTTCGGGTCAGTCATCGGTTTTGCACCGTCATCGCTGACAAGCAGTTTCAGACCGCCGTTGACAACCTGATAAATCTGGTTAGTCGAACTGCTGATGCCGGATGTTTTCCATCCGGAGCATCCGCCTGTATAGACAATAATTTTGACGTTATCACCGTATTTTGCGTTTGCAATTTCCTGCAAGTCAGAAGAAGACATGCCGTATTTGGATTCAAGGTCTGTACCGCACATGTAGAGCATAACCGTGACAGTATCCTGCTGATTGCCAAGAATATTAGTGTATTTGGCTCTTGAACCGTCTGCTACGGAAGTATCCGCCGGACTGCCGGAACTTGCAAAATAATTGCTTCCGGAAGAAACGCTGGTAAATCCTGCCGGAGTTTGTCCGGTCAGACTGCTGATGATACTGCTTCCGCCGGAACTGCCTGTCTGATTGGATGTTGCAGTATCCGAACCGCCTCCGCCTCCGAACAGCAGAGAAATGATAATCGCCAGCAGAGCAATACCGCCTCCGCCGGCAACAGCTTTAGTTCCTGCACCGGAACTTTTTCCCTGTCCGCCTGCACCGACCTGACCTGTGCCGAGGCCTTCACCACGCCGGTGAACACCACTTCCACCGGATGTGACATTCTTTTCTCTGGAACGTGGTTTGTTTTGATTGTTATCCATATCAGGAATCCTCCGTCTTGATAGTAATAATTAATTTCTAGTTTTTAGTATACATGATTTTTGCCGGCTTGTCAAGGTTTGTATCAGAAAACGGGTATCTTTTTAGCCTTTTGCATAGAAATCCCGTCAGGCAATTGACAAATGAAAAGCGATATGTTATAATAAATTCTGGTATTTTCAAGACGTTTCAGAATTTTACGATATAGAATTAAGATGCAGAAGGAGACACAAAGATGAAACAAATTCTCTCAGAACAAAATCGGGAAAGAATTGCATTTGTAAAAGCATTTCTGCTGAAATGCGGAATTCCTGAGATGTTTATGTGCCGTTTTGTAGGCATGTATTTTCTGATAACCGGAATTGTTCTGCAAATAAGGAAAAAAGTCGGTATCAGTGCAGTCAATGCATGGAAGGACTATGTCAGGGAACTGCCCATCCGGAACAGTATTTTATGGATGATTTTTGGTATTCTTGTGCTGACAATCATCTATGCAGTTGTGCCGAAGAAGTTCCGGATAGTAGACCAGATAGTTCTGCTGACAGGAACAATGTTCTTTTCTGTTTCTGTCCTGTGGAGACTGGAAAATTATTATCTGGCTGTCGGCCTTTGCGGAATCGTAATTGTGTTTGTCAGCCACATGATGGGAAAAATTTCAGCCGAACAGTTCGACAAACTGCCGGATAAGGCCTCGGCAGTCATAGTGGCGGTTGTTGCGCTGGCAGTGATGGGATTTGTAGGGATTACTTCTGTAATGCATCATAAGGTGTTCGGAACATCCTGTTTTGACTTCGGAATTTTTGTACAGATGTTCTATTCGCTCCGCACAGAACTGAATGCGATTACAACCTGTGAACGTGATATGTTTCTGTCACATTTTAATGTACATGCATCGTTTATTTATTATCTGCTGATGCCTGTATATGCACTTTCCGGAAATGATGAATGCTCGCTTCTGGTATCGCAGGCAGTGCTTGCAATGGGCGGAGTGATACCGCTGTATCTGATTGTCAAGCATCATGATTATAAGGGATTTGCAAGAGTGGCTGTCTGCATGGTGTATATCTTCTACAGCGGTCTGCTTGTGCCGTGTTATTATGATTATCATGAAAATTCATTTCTGCCGACACTCCTGATGTGGCTGTTATATGCCATCGACCAGAAAAAAATCATTCTGCTGTATGTTATGATGGTGCTTACCTGCATCGTGAAAGAAGATGCACCTCTGTATGTTATCTGTATCGGAATGTATTTTCTGTTTGAAGAACAAAGCAAAAAACGGATTCACGGCCTGATTATGATGATAGTTTCCGGAATTTATTTTATTGCTGTCAATCACTGGCTTGGTGAATACGGTGACGGCGAAATGATGGCATCCTCCCGTTTCGGAAATCTGACACTGGAAGAAGGTGACAGCCTGTTCAGTATCGTGGGAAATGTTCTGAAAGACCCTGCTTATTTCTTCAGTATGTTTGTAAAGGAACAGACACTTATCTTTGTGATACAAGTGATGATGCCTCTGCTGTTTCTGCCGTTTATGACAAGCAAACTGCGCCGGTTTATGCTGATAATTCCGTTTGTGATTATGAATCTTGTGGTCGGGTATGGGTATGGCTATGCAGCAAGTATCGGGTATCAGTATATTTTCGGCCCTTCCTGCCTGCTGATTTATATGGCTGTCCTCAATGCCTCTGATATGGAAAAGCCGAAACGCAATTCGTTTATGACGGTTTCAGCATGTGTATGCATTGTGACCGCTGTCTGCCTGATTTCCGGAAGAATCGGCTATCTGATAAATTATAATGACAGAAAAGAATATTTCCAGAATCTGGAAACTTGTCTGGATACCGTGCCGGAAGACGGCAGAGTCAATGCAAATGCATGGTTTTTACCGCATCTGGCAGACCGGCGGGAAATTTATATCTTCGACAGGAACGATTTCGAGATAAATCCGGAATTGGCTGTAGACGGCGAAGATAATTTTACAGATACTGTCATCGGTCTGAAAGATGTACAGCGTTATGATTTCTATGTGATGAGCCGTGGCGATGAAAATACTGCAATTGCAATTCCGTATCTGGAAGAACTGGGCTTTACACTGTATGCCGAAACGGAAAATTATGTGATTATCTATGTCAGTCCGGAATATCTGGCAAAACATCAGAATCAGTAGTCAGAAAGGAAATATTATTTATGAGAGATTTTTTATTAGCGAGTGCGCCTGTCATGATTTGGGTGCTGACAATTGCAGAATTGATAATAGCTGTATTATTGCTGAAAATCTACAGAGAAAAGAAACATCTGATGCCTCTTTTCATGGGACTGGTCTGCATTGGTCTGGTATATGATGCGCTTGTAATTGCCGTTGGTGCATGGATTCCCCAAAGTCTTATTTTTGCTCTGAGCCGTCTGCGGTTTATCAGTCATGGCGTGCTTGTGCCTCTGAATCTGATAACAGTCGGCTATGCTATGAAATGGGATGGCATCAAACTGAAAGTGATGTATGGCATTGCCGGAATCCTCAGTCTGCTGGGGCTTGCTTCCGGTATTGCAAGAAAACTGGAAACAGCGGAAATCGCCGGAATTATCCGCTGTAAGTCTTCTGACCTTTCACCGTCATGGGCAGAGGGCATTAATAATTTGATTTCCTACGGAACTGTATTCCCGCTGATTATTTTCGGAATTATCATCCGGATTAAGCAGAAAACACCGTTTATTTACCTGTCCGGTCTGCTGATGTTCGTCTTTGCGGCATTAGGCCCTGCAACCGGCAATTTCGACCTGATTTTCTATGTTAGCATGTTCGGTGAACTGTTCATGGTGCTGTTTTTCTGGCTTTATGCAAGAAAGTATACAGAGGCTGAAACTTAAATCAGGAAAGTTTTTCCGGATAAGACTTTACAAATCTGAATTTTTGTTGTATAATAAGTAAGGGTATTTACCCGTAAATTTTTATGATTTAAATCAGGAGGATTTTTATTATGATGACAATTACTTGTCTTGACCTTGAAGGCGTATTAGTACCCGAAATCTGGATTGCTTTCGCAGAAGCAAGCGGAATTCCGGAACTCAAGAAAACAACCCGTGACGAACCCGATTATAACAAGCTGATGAACTACAGACTTGCTATTCTGAAAGAACATGGCCTCGGTCTGAAAGAAATTCAGGAAACCATCGCAAAGATTGAACCGATGGAAGGTGCTAAGGAATTTCTGGATGAACTGCGTTCTCTTTGTCAGGTTATCATTATCAGCGATACATTTACACAGTTTGCAGCTCCTCTGATGAAGAAACTCGGTTATCCGACTATTTTCTGCAATACACTCGAAGTTGCTGAAAACGGCGAAATTACCGGTTTCAAGATGCGCTGTGAAAAATCCAAATATACAACCGTAAAAGCACTCCAGTCCATCGGATTCGAGACAATCGCAAGCGGTGACAGCTATAACGACCTCGGTATGATTCAGGCAAGCAAGGCCGGTTTCCTGTTCAAGAGCACCGAACAGATTAAGAAAGACCATCCGGAACTTCCGGCTTTTGAAACTTATGACGAATTATTGAACGCTATCAAGGCGGCTCTGTAATCGAATCAGAAAAAATACGGCACTGTATGTTTGTGCAGTGCCGTTTTTGTTTTCAAAAAGGGAGGGGATTTTTTCATGATGCGGAATTTATTTGCTTATGCAAAAGATACATATCAGTCAGAACCGGAATATCTTTGGACGAAAATACCAGAGGCCGCCGTGCTCCGAAATATAAAAAATCAAAAATGGTATGCCTTGTTTATGCAAATCGGAAAGAATAAACTTGGCATGAAAGAAACTGAATCTGTCTGGATAGTCAATCTGAAATGTGACCCGCTGTTTATCGGCTCACTTCTGGAAATGGATGGCTATTATCCGGCCTATCACATGAATAAGAATCACTGGATTAGCATTCTGCTGGATGGTACTGTCGAAGAAGAACAGATTAAAAATCTTCTGGATTTAAGTTATCAGCTTACAGATAACAGGAGGAAAAAATCATGAACAAGCTCGAACAGGTCAAGGAACTGAATCACATGCTTCTTGCAGAAATGCCGGAATACCGCCTACAGGCAAACAGGCTTGATGCAGAGGATTATAAAGAACAGAGAATGCTGTTAAGAAGTCTGATGAATTTAAGAAATCCAATGCCGGTTTCACAGTATTTTCTGGATTTGCAGGATGAATTTTTGCAGGAAGAAACCGAAGAAAAAGGGATTGTTCATGTATCGGAACTTCTAGGCACTGCGGAAGATAATCGGCTTTGTATCTGGCAGGGCGATATCACCAGACTGGATGCAGATGCAATTGTCAATGCAGCAAATGCGGCTTTGTTAGGATGTTTTATTCCGTGTCACAAATGTATTGACAATGCAATACATTCAGCAGCAGGGGTACAGCTTCGGGATGTCTGCTTTCAGATGATGCAGAAACAAGGCCATGAAGAAGCTACCGGTTCTGCGAAAATCACAAAAGGGTACAATCTTCCGGCGAAATATGTCATTCATACAGTAGGGCCTGTTATCTATGATGAAGTCACTGCTGAAGATAAAATCATGCTGGCTTCGTGTTATGCTTCCTGTTTGCAGGTTGCCGCTGAAAAGAATCTCGAAAGTATTGCATTTTGCTGTATCTCGACAGGAGAATTTCACTTTCCGAATGAATTAGCCGCTGAAATTGCTGTCGATACGGTTCAGGCATATCTGAATCAGAATTCTGATACCAGTCTGAAAAAAGTGATTTTCAATGTCTTTAAAGATTTGGATAAGAGAATCTATGAAAATCTTCTGGAAGGGTGAGGATTGATGCTGTTTATACAGGAATTTACTGTCAAATATGATAAATCCCAGCGTTCCGGCGAAGATATGAGAAGAATCAATAATATTCAGTTTAAGGAAATTTCTGATGTCAAACCGGATTTTTCTTCCGGAGAAATCTGTTTCTGCAAAGAAATCTGCACAAGAAAGTCTGCTAAGCCTGCAAAGGCTGTTCCATATCAGGAGCATTTTCGGGTTTCGGAAAGAGTATTTCTCCATAAACAGGATGAAAAGTATCAGATTGTCTATGCTCATCGGCCTGCACAGCAGTTTTTCAAGCCGGTTTTCATGCTCGGAAAGAATCAGTACGGCAGAATTGTCTATAACTGGAGAACTTCCACTTTTGACAGCGAATGGGAATACTTCCGGATGATTATCAATTTTCTTGATGCAGATGCATCTTCCTATCGTCCGAAACTGTTTTTCCGGAAAGAACCGGATTTCTTGTTTGAAGATTTAGAATGGCTTCGCTACTGCGGAGAATATCATAAAAGGAGAATCACCAATGCATGGTAAAATCATCATTATTGAAGGCCTTGACGGATGCGGAAAGTCTACGCAGGTTAACCTTCTGAAAGAACACTTTACAGGCGAAAATTACAGATTTCTGACATTTCCGGATTATCAGTCACTTGCCGGAGAAATTATTCTGGAATATCTCGGCCGGAAAATTCCGGAAAACGATGCTGAAAAAAGTGCCTATTCCGCAAGCAGTTTCTATGCGATTGACAGATATATCAGCTATCGGAAGGACTGGCGGTTAGATTACGAACAGGGAAAAACGATTATTTCTGCAAGATATACAACATCCAATGCCATTTATCAGATGACGAAGCTTCCCCGTGAGAAATGGGAAGATTACAGAAACTGGCTCTATGATTATGAATATCAGAAATTAGGCATTCCTCAGCCGGATGAAGTGATTTTTCTGGATGTGCCTGTAGAAGTTTCTCAGAAGCTGTTATCCGAACGCTATCAGGGCGAAGAAGCGAAGAAAGATGCTCATGAATCCGACCCCGAATATCTGAAACACTGTCATGATTCGGCACTCTATGCCGGAAGCATCGGCAAGCCGTGGAGATTTCTGAACTGCTGTGAAAACAATCAGATGAAATCTGTCGAGCAGATTCAGAAAGAACTGATTTCTCAGATTGAGGAAATTCTGAAATGATAGATTATCTAAAAATAAAAGAAGAAAGTTATCTGAAACAAAGCCATAAAATGCCGTAAATCACGGGCTGATGCAGAGCATAGATTTCAAGGGCATGTCTGCCGATGAAATTCAGAAAGATGATGCCCTTCCACTTGATGTTCAGAATCTTCTGACCGGATGCCTGATAGATAAAAAATCCGGTCAGGAACAGGAACAGCCACGGAATCAGGGAAAAATAATCCGTTGAATAAAAGCTTTTCTGCGGAAAACCGAGATATGCTGTCAGATAGTTCCGGTACAGTCCGGACGGCAGAGAAAACAGTTCATGACTGAAAATACCCAGAAATCGGGAATTGACATGCTTCGTAAAGGCAAACAGAATAAAACTGACAAGCATTCCCGGCACTGCTGGGATTTTTTGCAGAATGTTCCGGCATCCGGACATGAGGAGCATACAAGAGCCGATGAGCGTCAGAACGCCGAACAGAATCAGATTTTCCGGCATGAAAAGTGCTGTTATCAGTGTGATGCCTGCTCCCAGTCCGAAGACGGTCAGCCCACGCCGGAACAGATGCCGGCTCATGCCCGAACAGAATCCGGACAGCAGGATAAAACTCCAGCAGATGCCTTGTTGCCAGATATAAGCTCCCTGTCCGGAATACCAATTCCAGTTCATGCCGAAAAGATAAACCAAATCCCAGATTGCATGAAATAATACCATATTAATGACAGTCAGTCCCCGAAGCGTATCCAGAAGACAGCATCTTTCAGAAACCGGCTTGGAATGCAGAAAATTTTTCAGGTTCATAAGAAGAATCCTTTCTGATTTCAAAAATAGAAAAATCATATTTTTATTGATTATAACATAATCCGGAATTTTTGTCAATGAAAGATAAACTGTCATAAAATGCGGATTCTGCTTGACAAAGCAGATACAAAATGATATAATAATTATCAGATTGACAGTCAGAAACATATACGCTGAAAAAAGCGTTATAAAAAAGAATCCTGAAAAGCGGTTGCATTTCTCATGCAGATATGCTATAATAAATAATATAATTATAATGAATGGAGATTGAATTCTATGAAATTAAATAAAAAAATTTTGTGTGTACTTCTGACAGGACTGATGCTGTTATCCGCAGGATGTCAGAATCAGACAAAAAATAACACACCTGCTGAAACTACCGCACCGGCGGTAGAAGTCCAAGCTGAACTCGGTCAGGAAGCGGAATACGGCGGTATGCAGTTTGTTGTAGTTTCAGCGCAAGACCCCGATATTATCATGGAACAGTCCGGAAAATCTGCGCTGTTCTTTGAAGTAACTATCAACAATCAGACAGATGAAACAGTTGTTGCCAACTATCTGAATAATTTTTCTTTGACAGTGGACGGCAAGGATTACGATTCTGATGAATGCTGTACGATTCCGGTTATGAAAAAATTATATGATTTCTACGGTCAGGAAGCCATGAATGAAGAAATTCCGGCTGGCGAATCCAGAACAGGCTATATCGCCTGCGAAGCCGATAAGGGATTCAGCGAACTGGCTTTGCACTATACGCCTAAGACAACCGACAGAGCTTCCATGATTACTGTGCCAGTGACAAAAGACCAGATTATCAAGGCGGAACAGAAAAATTCCTGAAAGTAAATTTATGAATTCTATCAGGAAAAACTGCTTTCTTTGCTCCGGAAGATATACTTCCGGAGTATGTTTTTTATCAGGCGGAAAATACAGATATGATAACATAAAATCAGGAGAATTTCAAAAAAATTAAAAAAATTTTAAAAAGTGCTTGACAAATAGATTATTTTGTGATATAATAATAAAGTCGTAGAGATAAGTTGAAATTGTATAGGGGTATAGCTCAGTTGGTAGAGCAGCGGTCTCCAAAACCGCGTGCCGAGGGTTCAAGTCCTTCTGCCCCTGCCATATAACTCACGGAAGCAAGCCGTTTCCGTGAGTTTTTATTATCATTTGTATGATTTTATTTGACCGTAAAATGCTGTATTTTTGTCTGTTTTCGCACCGGATTTTTTAAAAACTGTCGTAAAAGTGTCGTATGAAATTTTTTCAGAAATGCTTAATTTGTGTGATGATGCATATGGATAAATGACTAAAATAAGGTTATATTAATAATAAATTATATATTGCAAAACGAATTTTTGTTTAAACATACAAAAATCAGAGATGGATATTGACATTTTATTAGAAAAAGTGTAGAATATATAATGAGTTTTTATATCTTTTGAGTGTATAACATAAGGTTCATGTTATTAGATTACTTAAAATTACCAGAAAGGGTGTATTGAATGGAACTGATTATACAAAATATTGGAAAATCAGCTCTGCTGATATTAAGCTGGATGGGATTACTGTAATCTGTGGTGAAAATAACTCTGGAAAAAGTACAATTGGAAAAATTTTATTTTCTTATTTTAATTCTATGTGTGATTTTCAAACTAAAATTGACAAACAAAAAAGGCAAGCTGTTGCCTCTTATTTTTCTAAGAATTTTATGAATTCTGATGTCTTGTTTTTTCCGCAAGATTTTATTGAGGAATTATTTTTGTTTATAGATTCGCTGAAGGGTGAATATACAAATGAGGATATTTTCGAGTTTTTACAAAAATTTCCTTTTAAAT
>JAFRMZ010000271.1 GCA_017430465.1 Oscillospiraceae bacterium | reverse complement strand
TCCGGTGTGGTAGAAATATCCAGCGACATGCCACGCTTCCAGCCGAGTTTCAGCCGCATGTCCTTCGGAATTGTGATGCCGCCGTTCTGGGACAGCTTTCTTGATGTTTTCATACTCTGAAAACTCCTTTCTTGAATTTTCCCTGACTCTGCATTTTCACGGGCTTGTCACCGCCTTCGGCTGCATTAGGGCAGAAGGGCGGAACTGCCCTTCTGATATGGATTTAGTTTTCGCTGACTGCAATATTGAGATAATTTTCGCAGAAAGCAGTTACGGTGACAACACGGCATTTCAGAAGATTGACCGGAAATCCGTTTTCAAATGCCAGTTTTATGTCAGTTTCTGCGCTGCCGGCTGTTCCGGAAAAGCTGTAGCTGTAATCGAGGCAGAAAACATAGATTTCCGTATTGGAAGCAAGAACTTTCAGAAGTTTTTTCAATTTCATGATTACACCTCGATTTCAGCATAAGCAGCAGAAAATTTCAGACCGTCAATTGTGTAGTCTTTGTTTGTGTAGGCATTCATGAAAACGCTGACCGCACCACGGAGAGCATCCTCAGACTGTGCAATTTTATGCAGAAATTCAAGTTCTTTCTGCATGTGCTGTTCTGCCAGAACCGGAAACAGCATTTTAATATCATCAATTGTAATCTGTTCGCTGGTATAGAATCTGCGGAGTCTGACACGGTTGGAAATCTGAGCGAATTCCGCTTTCCGGCTCATATATACAACTGCTTCCGGATTGCCGATGAAGCAGATGCCGAGTGTCTGACCTCTGGACTGAAAGTAATCGGAAAAACTCCGAAGCGTTTCAATTTCTTTGATAGTGAGATTCTGTGCTTCGTCCAGAATCAGAACAGTACCATCAGAAAGTTTTTTCACAATAGAAAGCCAGAGGTCATCTACAGAACGCTCTACAGTTGCACCAATTTCGGAAGCAATTGCTTTTAACAGGCTTTTCACGCTTGTAAAACAAGGGTTTATTGTGAGATAATAGCTGTTTGTCGGATTATCTTCATGAAATTTCTGTGCCGCTTTGGTCTTTCCGATTCCGGCATCACCAACAGCGATTGTCAGCCCTCCTGCCGCCTGACACACACCAATCAGCCCATAGATATGAGAAGAAATATTGGTTGGTGCATAATGTACTTCTGCACATCTCTTGTTTGCAGCATCCTTGACCTCGAAATAAGCAGCAATTTTCTGGAAAGCGGCTTCCGGAGTCTTGTATGTGCCTTTCCTGAGAGAGGAGAGAATCGAGCCGGAGGTAAAGCCCATCATCTTTCCTAATTCGTTCTGACTCACCTTAGGATTTTCAGCCAGATACTGTTCTACTCTGCCAAGCAAAGCAAGCTGTTCTTCTGTATAATTCATCATAATCATTCATTTCCTTTCTGTTGTTTGAGTTTGAGATAATTTTCACGCATCCGGTCAAGGTTCATTTGTACAGATAAGTTTTCAGCACCGACCGCCTTTTTCTGCGGAAGTTCCTCACCGGACTGGATGAGTGTAATCTTTTCCGGTGCTTTTGATTCCAGACCGTCTTTGAGACGAGCCTGTGCCCTGAGTTTCTGCATATCCAGCAGAGAGGGCTGACCGGATTTCCGGAGTCGTTTCTTCTGCTGATGCGCATATTTTTTCACGGCTCTGATGTTTGCATTTGCATCTGCAACAGTTTCCTGATTCTTTTCAAGATAGTTGACCATGAGAATATCAGCGAGCTTCCATTCAAACAGGAATCTGTCTGTTTCAGCATCATAGATTCGTGCTGTCCGGAAATCAGCAGGGTCGTATCTGACATAGACTTCACGGCGGAGATTTTCAAGCGTCTGAATCTTGTCATAGAACCAGAATTCTTCTCCGGAAATCGTAACAGAAACACCGTTTCTCTTGACTTTCTGCTTTCTGGTAGTTTTCATCAGCAGCAGATTCAAATCTTCTTCGGAGACAGGCTTTCTGATTTCAGTCAGAGTATTGCTCCAGACTTCCATTCGGCTCATACCCTTGAAACAGCGTTCCCGTCCGCCGTATGGCTGCTGATTGTATTCGCCGTCAATCCATGTGCCGAGCATTTCACGGATTTCATAATCGCAGGGAATTTGTCCGGATTTGATTCTCTGTTTCAGACTTTCCGGTTTTTCGAGAATCGTTCCGCCGCAGAAGCCTGTCCATAGCTTAGAAAACTGTTCTTTCACAATTCTGAAAGTTCTTTCAATCGGCTTTGCCCTTGCGTTCCGGACGATAGCGTTCCGCATTTCGATGCCGAGCCGTTTGAAAATCGGCGGCGGTTCGGATTGCGGCGATTCGTTCTTTTTAGTTCTGTGACCTCTTCCGCCGAGCTGGTGATTGACATACTCACGACCGTTATCGACATAGATGCATTTCGGAATCCCGTATTTCTGAATACCGTTCCGGAGTGCCAGCCGGACAGAATCGGAACTCGCTGATTCTGCAATGTTCCAGCCGGTCAGAATGCCGGATTTCGCATCAAGAAACGCTGTCAGATACAGTCTGTGCTTCACTGTGCCGTCTTTCGAGATAATGTCGAGCGTGTGCGTGTCGGCAATCCAGCAGTCATTGGCTTCTAGTTCGCTGTAATCTCTCATGATGTACGGAGCACATCTGTCTGTAAATGCCTTTTCACCTTCACGGGCACATGTCCGGAGATATTCTGCAATATCACGGTCAATTCTTCTACGGAATGTTCTTTCATTCGGAATCTGTGAAACCAGTTCCGGATAAAATTCTTCTGTCCAGATAATTACACTTCTATAACAAAGACTGACAGAAGGCAGATTTTCGTCCATCCACCAGCTTCGGAACATCTCCCAGACAGGTTCAGGAATTGTGCTTGTCCCTCTGCTCCATGCACCTCTCTTGTCGAGAAGCCCCTCTGTATTTCCGTCACGGAAAGCAGCATATTTCCGGTAGAGGATAGATTCTGAAATTTTCAGATTCGGGTGTTCAAGCTGGCACTTGCCGACATAAAGCTTGTCGAATTCTGTCTTGCTGGGATACTGCGAGCGCATCGCCTGCCATTCGTTGAGAATCTCTGTCCATTCCGTGACCCGCTGACGTTCTTCATCAGAGAGCTGTTCAAATGTCCTTTGCGGAGGCTTCGGCTTTTCCGGCTTGGCTTCCGGTTTCTGCTCCGGAAGAAGTCCAGCATCGGCTTTTTGCTTTCTGTAGTATTTCTCTTGCAGGTTCTCCGGAAGTGCGGAAACCGGAATAAAATATTTCGGTCTGCCTTTGCAATTGATTTCCTGAATGCTTTCAATTTTACCTTCTTTCAGTAAACGTCTGGCATACTGAACAGTGCATTTCTTTAAATCTGCGAATTTTTCTGCTGTTAAATAGTCCACATAGTTCTCCTTTCTGCCTGATTTTGGAATCCGGCAAAATTTTTCTTGACAAATGTCGGATTTTGTGGTACACTGATTACAGAACATTAAGCAAAGTAAATTTCTTCACTTAATGTCTGGTTTTCCAGTTTCAGGGCGTGTATCAACTCTTCAAAATGATAGCCGTGACGCTGGAATTTTTCTAAATGTGCGATGACGACTCTGTTGGATTTCCGAAAACTGCTCCGGCATTCTTTCACAAGTTCCGGTGCATAGAATGTCAGTTCCGACCTGTCAGCACTGCTTTCCAGTTTTTCTTCTTCATTTAGTAAAACCGATGTCGTATGAAAAACATAGTCCGCAGTATCAGAATGACAGATAGATTCGGAAAGTGTTCTTGCATATCCGATTGTAGCGTTTAGAAGCTGTTCGCAAAGTTCTGTCTCATTCATAGTGTTTCACCTCTTTTCCGGTCTGCCTCATCAGTGCCGGTAGACCATTTCCGGCAGACAGCGGATTCAATCCGCTGTTTCGGCTTCGCTTTTATCAAGGCTGATTCCGAACGCACATTCTGCAAACTTGCTGACTGCTTCTGCTTTTGTTCCGGAATATCTGCCATTGTGAACGCCGCATTTGTTGCTGTCGATTGTCCAGACAACATAAGGGTCAGGAACTTTCCTATTAAATGCGATACAGTAACCGTTGAACATTCCGAAGACTTCATAGCCCTGAATCTTTGTTCCAATATGCACTTCTTCAAGCCGGAGCTGGATGTTTTTCACGTCGTCCGGCGAAAGACCTGTTTCTTCATAATCGAGCAGTTTGCACATTGCTCCGTAAACTGTTTGGCTCATATTCCTGAATTCTTCTCCGTGAACACCCCACGTTCCGGACGGCTCTTTGTAGGTAAATCTGTGTTTCATCAGAAATCCTCCTGTTCTTCTATAAAATATTTCCGGATATATCTGCTGACCGCCATCTGAGAAATGCTGATGCCATGATTGGCGATAAAGTTTGCAATCTGCTGCTGTGAGTATTCTCCGGTGATAATCATGGCATCTGCCTGCTGTTTCAGTTCCGGCGGCAGAGTTTCCATTTTGAGCGGCTGGTAACTGTTTTTTCTGGTGCGTGTGCGTTTCCGGACAGCCGGAACATTGTTGACGATAACTGTTTTTCCGACGGCCTGCTGATTCTGGAGCAGAGGCATCAGAGCAGCGATAGTCTGAGCGACAGTTCTGGAGATAATAGCTTCAATGTTCTACACTGTCTGCTGTGTACGGAAATATCCGTTGACAAGTTCACGCTGAACCTTCCATGCCAGTTCATCAGTAAAACTTTTGACGAGCATCAGATAGCCGGTTTCTGTGATGAGTGTTATCTTCTTTCCGGCGTTTTTGCCTGCTCCGAACTGCGTACGAATTTCGTTCGTAGTTAATTCAACAGTAAAATAATCTTCATCCTTGATGAAATGTGCCTTATTGATATTAAAATTTCTTCTTGCCGTTCCGTCTGGTCTGCCGTGAACTGTGTCGATGTCTTTCAGAGTGACAACCCTCTGACCGCCGTACTCTTTCACCAGAACCGGCATATTGTTGATGATGATTTCATTCATGATGCTTTCTTCTCCTTTTTCGTAATTTGATTTGTTTCCGTGCCGAGCAGTTCTTCCGGCGGCATCTTTAAAGCAAGTGCCAGAACAACAATCGTGCTGTCTCGTGGAATGAACACACCCTTTTCAATCTGTGAGATACTGCTCTGCGAGAGCCTTGCAGTTTCCGCCAGTTCCGGCTGAGTCATGCGCAGTTCTTCACGGCGGTTTCTGATTTTTCTGCCTAATGTCATAAAAATCACTCCTTTTCTATTTACTTTTGTCTTGTTTTGTGCTATGATTATCATAGGGCTTTTTCTGCCCTGATTTATCAGCTACTTATATTATAATTCAGAATTCTTAGTTTGTCAAGTTAGAATCGAAAATAAAAATCAGAATTCTGAATTTTCGTTATTTTGCACAATCATAAGGAGAGTTATTTATGTTTTATGAACAATTAAAAAAAGCTTGCAAACAAAACGGTACAACTGTCACAGCCACATTAAAGAAAATCGGTATAGGGACTGCTAACGGAACATATTGGACAAACGGTTCTGCCCCCTCAGCAGATATTGTAATTAAGTTATCTGAATTTTTAAATGTAACTACAGATTATCTTTTATTAGGCAAGGAAGAAAATACAATATCCTTGCAGTCTGAAGGAATTCACCAAACAGACGGACGGGAACAGGAATTGCTTCGGAACTTCCGTCTCCTGCCCGACAATCAGAAAGACCAGCTTATCGGACGTGTTCAGCTTATGGCAGAACAGGCAGCCGAAACAAGAAAAGCCGTATAAAAATAACCGTAACTCACCAACCAGAAAGGAAATGAGTAAAAATGGGATTCTTTGATATATTTTCTTTTTCTAATGCAATTTATCAAATTGGAGAAAGCTATTCTGTAATAGGTGAATCAAGACATGCTATTGCACGTAATGTTATTGAAAAATATGCGAATTCTAAAAACCCCCTTGACCAGCTTGCTCTTGCTCTTGCTTACGAACGTGAAGGAGCAAAGTACCGACAGGAAGCAATCAAATGTTTTGAATTTTATTTTGAAAATCCAAAGTCTGTCCCCAAAAATCCACACACTAAGAAACCCTATTTTACTCAATGGGAACTTCATTCTATACTTTCTACTTTATATGAGAGAGAATACCAATTTGACAAAGCAATTAAAGAATTGGAAGAATGTATTGAGATTAACAAACATGATGTGAATGGTGCTGATTATACAAGAATTGCAGACATTCTTGTAAAATCGTCTGGTGTTGATGCTGCAATTGCTTATCTTGAGGATATTAAGAAAAAGCCGATTTATAAAAAAATAAAAAATCACGTTGATTATTGTTATTCTAATTTAGAAAAGAAAAAAGAAGTTGGATATAAATATAAACCACGAAAAAAGAAAACATCATAAAAAT
>JAFRMZ010000270.1 GCA_017430465.1 Oscillospiraceae bacterium | reverse complement strand
GATTTCTTCATCTTCAATATGCTGTCCTGCGAGTTCCATTGCAGAAAGCAAAGTCGCTTCCGTGTAGCGTTCAGGTGGCTGTGTTTCGCCCTCTCTGATGAAATATTCACCGTTCATGATTTCCCCTTTCTGCATCAGCGGAAGGGGCATTTTTTTAATTTTCCGGTTATCCACAGCATACCAGCCGGCATTGACAAGCACCGTTCCTGTCGCTTTAAATTCCACTTGATTCACGTCAATTAAAACTTCCGTATCATCAAGGACGGCTTTCGGATAAATGATTCTGATAAGCGATTTTGCAAGCAAATCATATAAAGCCTTCTCATCTGCTGACAGTCCTGAAAGATTTTGAGGAACATTGACAGTCGGAATTATGGCAGGGTGTGAACCGACTTTATTATCATCAAAATACCGTTTCGTGAATTTCTGCCACTGATTCTGCGGAATAGATAAACGGCTGTATTCAGTCATTTGCAGAATTTTTCCGATAGTCTGGGCAGTTTCGGACATCATGGCAGAAGTCAGATGTTCCGAAGAAGTTCTTGGATAGGTCATGAGTTTCTTTTCATAGAGCATCTGCATGATTTTAGAAGTCTTATCCGCATTCCAGCCGAAAATTTTATTTGCAGCAATTTGTAACTGTGTCGCATTATAAAGCAATGGTGCGGACTGCGTTTTTCTGGTTGTTGTGAGTTCTTTCACAATGCCCTGATAATTTCCGCATAAAGCAAGCATTTTCTGAGCATCTTCAATTTTATCAAATTTTCCGCCTGAATATTCTGCCTCAAAATTTTCCTGATTTCTTGTTGTAAAATTCGCCAGCAACCGCCAGAATTTTGATTTTACAAACTCTCTGATTTCTTTTTCACGCTTCACAACAAGAGCAAGTGTTGGAGTCTGCACCCGTCCGACTGATAACAATTCTTCATAGTTTCCGAATTTTTTCGTTGCAGCGACTGTTAAATTATTTCCAATCAGCCAGTCGGCAATATCTCTCGCACGCCCTGCAAGCTGTAAATCGTGCGGAGTTCCTGAATTTTGCGGAGAAATCGGCTGATTCATGGCAATCAGGTTCTGAAAGGCTTTTCTGATTTTGGCATCTGTCAAATCTTCAATCCAAGCCCGCCTGACAGGCACTCGACAGCCGCAGGCCTGATACACATAAGAAAAAATCAGTTCGCCTTCACGGTCGGGGTCAGTCGCATTGATAATCCAGTCAGCACGGCTCAGAAACGATTTGACAAGCTTTGCACAGGCAAGCGTTTCACTTTTCGGAGCAATGCGGAATTGTTCAGGAATACAGGGAAAAACTGACAAATCCCATTTTGCATATTTTGCATCATAATGCTTTGCAGGCACTAACTGCATCAGATGCCCGACACCATGACACAAAACAGCATCTTCGCCGTTAAATCTGAACTGATAATAGCCGACAGTCGGCTCACCATTCAGCGGAATCCGCTGTCCGGCATGAAGCACACCTGCAATTGTTTTCGCAAGACTGCTTTTTTCAGCGTAAATGACAACCATAGTTATTTCACCTTTTCAAATTTCTTATAAAGCAAGGACTTTTTTCCATGCCTGAGCCATTTCTCTGTGTCCTTTGACTGTTCCGTGTGAACCGTCAAGCGTTTCATATGAGATTCCTGTTTCAGCCAAATCAGCAAGTTCAGTATGGCATTCTTTACAGGCTTTTCTGATTGCCTGATTATAGTCATCAAACATGATACCAATCTGATTTTTTTCCGGCATATGCCAGTCATCATGAAACGTGACATATGTTTTCATAAGCGTACTGCAAATGATTCTTGTATCCGGATAGATTTCTTTCAGCCGGTGAAGCATAGCAATATATGCCGGATAAAAATAATTCAGACTGCTTTCTTCCAAGCCAATTGGTACATTGAATCCGTAGTCATTAAGCCCTATATAGACAAGAATGCAGTCAGGGACGGAATTTGTCTGCAATGCTTCGATACGCTGATAAGAATTGGAAGCCGGAAATTCTGTGCCGGAAACTCTGCTGCCGGAATAAGCACCGTTTATGAGCAGTTCACCGCCGAGCATTTCTATCACTTGATGCCACCATGTATCTTCTGTTCCTGACAATCCATTCAGTATTGCATTTTCAACAGTGTAAAATACAGCATAATCAGGCAGGCAACCGCTGTAAAATGTACTTAATGAATCGCCTAATATTGATATTTTCATAATTATAACCCTCCTTTCTGCGAAAGGCACCAATGATGTTATAAAAAAGGTGCTTTCGCTAAAGTAATATTTGTGATATAATGTAGTTGAGGGGTATGGTCAACTACAGAAACCGTGGAGGTGAGTAGCGGGACTGTATAGCGGCAACCCTGCATAATTATATGGTTCGGTTCTCCGTTAAGGCATCAATGAATGGCGCAATTTAAAAGCCCGTAAACTTATCTCTTTCAAATCGACTCGATTTTGCCGGAGAACCAGTCAATGCTGTGCCTCTCAATTCGTTTGAGGAGGAATGGCGATGGCATTCAAGATTTTTCGAAAGAACTGCTGTGGGCTGGATGTCCACAAAACATGGATTTATGCTTGTATTGGAATCACTGACACACATGGACCCTCCGCCGGATATCCGGCATCTGCGTGACCTTCTGCGTTTCCGCCTGAAACTGAAACATGTGATGAAATATCAGAAGAAAGATTTTCCCGATCTTGTCAGCTATAATCGGTTTGTAGAAATTATGGAATATGCACTTGTTCCACTCATATTATACATTATTAAAGCTAGATTTGTCAAGTGTTCAGGAATTTCTTTTGTGGACTCCACACCAATCAAAGTGTGTGATCATCATCGTATCAAAAGTCATCGTGTATTCAGTGAATATGCGAAAAGAGGAAAAAGCTCCATGGGCTGGTTCTATGGATTCAAACTGCATTTGATTATCAATGAGGAAGGGGAGCTCTTGTCTTTCTGTCTTACTTCGGGAAATGTGGATGACAGAAACGAAGCAGTGATGGATTCTCTGACAAAAGAAATTTTTGGAAAACTCTTTGCAAACAGAGGATATATTTCTCAGAAACTGTTTGAAAAACTCCTGAAAAGAGACATTACACTTATCACCAGAGCAAAGAAGAATATGAAAAATAAACTGATGAATTTATATGACAGACTCATGCTCCGCAAACGCACTGTGATTGAATCTGTCAATGATTTCCTGAAAAATATCTGTGATATTGAGCATTCCAGGCATCGCAGCATTACCAATTTTCTTGTCAATCTCGTATCTGCACTTGCTGCTTATTCCTTTCTGCCTAAAAAGCCTTCCATTTGTTCTGCTTCTGATATGCCAAAGGGCATTTTATGCCTTGTTGACTGATTTTTCCTGTCGAACTCACGTTTATTGTAACACATTTTGTTTTGTATTGCAATAGATGATAGTATATACCACACCCCTTTCTATTTTACAACTGTAATACTAGTCAAAAAAAGTATTGACAAATGTAAGAAACTATGTTATAATAACATTGCAAAAAACAAAGCTGATAAATTTATTTACAGAATTGCATTTGAAGTTCAACCGCTCCTCTGGAAAGTTGAGCGGGTTTTGTCATGGCTTCAAGATTCCTGTTGCTTCTTTAAGACTATCAGGTTTTTATTTTTAATTTATAGTTAGTCGTAGCTTACTAAATATGAAAGGATGTGCTTTTTTGAAATTACTGATTATATTTATCATAACGATAATTCTGTTTATGATAGATAAATTTCCTGTTGCTTCAGTTGCTACAGCAGGTTGTATTGCAACGGTACTGTTTGGCATTTGTACTCCGACTGAAATAATGAGCGGTTTCACAAATGATATTGTTCTGATTGTGTTTGGAACAGAAATTTTAGGAACAGCATTCAATGAAAGTGGGGTCTCTTCTAAAATTTCTAAACTGATTATTAAAATCACAAAAGAAAATGAAAAAAAACTAATTCTGTTTGCTGGTTTGATAGCAGCAGTTCTTTCTGCTTTTTTAAATAACCAGGTAGTTTGTTCATTCATGATGATTATTTGCATTCATATTTCAAAAACAGTAAAAGAAATTCATGTGCGAAATGTTACATTACCTGTAATTTATTGTGCAATTATGGGTGGGCAATGCACTTTAGTTGGCGCACCCGCAACTTTGATTGCTTCCTCAGTTGCAGAAAATATTACAGGAAACGGCTTTTCTATGTTTGAACTTTTGCCGATGGGGTTAATTCTTCTTATCATCGGATTGCTGTGGATTTATTTTGTTTCTTATCAGAAAAGCGGAGAAATCTGGGGAAACTGTGAGCAAGTCCCTGCTGAACCTGAAAAGGCAATTGCCTGTGCGGATAAGAAAAAAATGATAGTTACACTTTTGGCAGGGGTTGTGATGATATTATTATTTATTACTAATCTGGTTTCTGTAGGAACTGCCTCTGTGATTTCAGGATTGATTTGTATTTTTGGCGGAGCAGTCAGTCAGAAAAAGGCATTTGAAAAAATGGACTGGAATATTTTAATCTGGTTGGCTTGCAGTATCAGTATGGCTTCTGCACTCAATCAAAGTGGCAGTGTACAAGAAGTATGCGATTTCTTAGTAAACTATATTCCATCTGACATCTCGCCGGTATTGCTGTTAAGTATTTTTACAATACTTTCTGTGATTATCAGCAATTTCATTGCCAACACTACAACAGTAATCATGCTGCTTCCGTTTGCATTGCAGTTAGCTGAAGCATACTCTTTGAATCCGGCTTCTTTTTTAGTAGCCGTAACAATGGGGGCAGGGCTTGCAATTCTCACGCCGCTTTCCAGTGGATTTATCGGAATGACTGTCCGTGTAGGATACCGCTTTCAAGATTATGTCCGATATGGCATGGGAATACAAATTCTTTTGACAGCAATGATTATTGTTTTGACTTGTATGTTCTATCCGATTACAGCATAATAGTTTGAATAAGGAAAAATAGATATGATTTATTTATTTCCCGTACACAGTGATTTAAATCAAGAATCACTTCTTGCAGAGTGGTGTCCGCTGATGAGTGTACAAAGATATGAAAAAATATTGAAATATTATTTTTTGCGTGACCGCTTTTTAAGTGCGGCTGCATTTTTACTGCTCCGGTATGCTTTGTACAGAGAGTTCCATCTTACAGAGTGTCCAGAATTGATTCAGCATGGAAATGAAAAGCCCTTGCTGAAAGGAAGCAGGATTTGTTTTAACCTTTCGCACTGTGAAAAAGCAGTATTATGTGGAATCAGCAGCAAGCCTGTTGGCGTGGATGTGCAGGAATATCAGGACAGCCTCTGGGAATATCGAAAACAAATTGCTTGTGAAAACGAACAGCACTTGTTTTCAGATGAAAAATCTTTTACACGGCTCTGGACATTAAAAGAAGCGTATGGTAAATATACTGGCTCAGGGATTTGCTATACATTATCAGGCAAAGATTTTTCAAGTATTCGGAATGCAGAGATATTTCAGAAATTTAATGATATATATGTATATTCCAGAGAAACAGACCAATTTACATTCAGTGTATTTTGTGAAGAACTTCTTTCAGTTTATGAAATAAACGAAACTGACATCAGACAATTTGCAGAATATCTCAAGCAGTGAATTGTTTATAATATACAATAGAGCTTGATATTCCAGTCTTGCTTATGTAAAAAAATAACAAAATGGAAAAATATCTCTTGACAATATCCAGAATATGGTGTATAATAATTAGTGGTTTGAGTTGATCTATGCTAACTTAAAGCTAAAAATAAAAAATAAAATTATTATTTATTAAGATTAGCCAAAGCTAATGTAAAAGGAGGATATAAGAAAAGCGGATGGGAAATAGCAAGAAAAAAATTAAATTTATCTGTTTGCCTGGCGGCGGAACATCACCAGTTGCATTTTTTAAATGGTTTGGGTTGCTTTCACCTAAATATCGTCCGTTGTTTGTAGATATTCCGGGGCGTGGAATGCGGAAAAATGAAGCTCCTTATACAGATATTGACAGTATTGCAAATGATTTGTATGCAGGATGGCAAAAAATTATGTCTGACGGCAGAGAAGAAGAATATGTGCTGTTTTGTTACTGTATGGGGTCTGTTTTTATGCATGAACTTGTTAAAAAAATAGCGGAAAATCATCAGAAAATGCCCTTACATGTTTTTATTGCTTCAGCGGATGTGCCGGACGGTGAAATGTATAAACGAATTTTTTTGGAAATGCCTGAAACTAAAAAACAATTTTATGACTTAATTCAGGGCTGTTTTCCGGAATATCTGTTCCCAGATAAGGAAATGACAATGCGTTTTCGTCATGATTTTGTAGATATTCTTTATCAAAAATATGCATTGGATAGCAATACAATACAAATTACAAAAGAAGATTTTAAAAATATGAAATCAGAAGTTTCTGTTCCATTAGAATCACGTGATTTTCAGGAGTGTTTGTATCTTGCCAATCAATTAATCACTTGTATTGTAGCAGATTGCCGTATATGCAGCCAATATCAGAATGCAGATGTTTCAGTTCAAAAATTACCGTGCGATATTTCCTGTATTACGGGCAGTCAAGATATTCTGTATACAGAATCTGTTATGCAGAAATGGAAAGATTACACGCTCGGAAAATGTTCTGTTTATGTAATATCTGGTGGCCATAGCATTTATCTGGATGTCAATGCAGACGGAGTCGGAATTTTCAATAATATTGCAGAACAATATGAGGAGATTTTATGCGGATGATTTGTTTTCCACATGCGGGTGGATTTTCGCAATATTATAGTTTCCTGAAAAAAGGAAATTATCAGCGGATTTCAGAAATAGAACTATATGAGTATCCGGGAAGAACATATCATGATTTGGATGCAATCCCTAAATGCTGGAATGCTTTTATTGAAAAAATCACTGCACATTTACAAAATACACTGACAGAAAAAGAATCTTATGTATTGTTTGGACATAGTATGGGAGCTTTTGTTGCGTATGAAACAGCGGTTGCTATGGATAAGCAATATCATCATCCGCCGGAGCTGGTTTTCCTTTCAGGACAGCGGCCGCCATGTACACTAGAAAAAGGATATTTCAATTCTGACCCGGCTGTTGCTGTTCCGTTCTGTAAAAATCTCGGCGGAATGGAAAACCTTCTGAATGCGGATGAACGTGTGCAAAATTTTTTTCTTCCTATTATGCTGCATGATATTCAGCTTCTTGAAACATATCATCCCACACTGCCTGCAAAAGAAAATCGGCTGCCGGCTTGTGTCCTGATGTATGGAGAAGAAGATGTTGAGTTAAAAAGCAGAGATATGCGGTTATGGCTGAAACATTTCATCAAAATCAAAGGAGAATTTTCTTTCCCCGGCGGTCATTTTTATCTTGATAGCTGTCATGAAAAAATAGTCCGGATAATTGATGAAATGACAATAATATAATTATAAAAAACAAAGGAGAAATATAATGACTTTTGAAAATGTATTTCAGAAAATTATTAAAGGATATCTCGGAAAAGAATTTCTGACTTATTATGAAAACGGAGTGCGGACAGTGCTGACAAGTCAGGAATATGTCAAAAAAACAGATGCAATTGCTTGCAGTCTGGAATGCCGGATGAAAGAGATTCCCAAAGATTCTTGGGTAGGCATAAAAGTCGCCAATGATGCCTTTTGGTTTGCTACTTTTTTTGGACTTTTGAAAATCGGATATAATGTAGTACTTCTGGATAACAATTATTCAGAAAGTGCAATTTATGCCTTTATCAAGCAGGCACATATCAAAGCAATTGTGAGCGACAGAACAGAGACATATCAGGATGTTCTTATGATTCCTTATCAGGAAATTCGGAATGTTTCAGAGGGAACACCGCAGGAAATCTGCTGGGCATCAAAGCTTTCATTTTGTACATCGGGTACTACATCCAATGCAAAAATGTATGTTTTCTATGCGAAAACGGTAGACTATCAGGCTGTTAATATCGCAGATTACTATATCAATGATGAAGAAGCCGTTTCTACAAGAGGAAACCGTACGATTGCAGAAAGTTATTTTCTTTTGACACAGCCGTTCCGTCATTGTCTTGGGTTTGGTTTGCCATTGGCATTCTGGTGTGCTGGTTTTCCGTGTGTGATGGCGGAAAAACCCGGTATTTACGGAATTGCAGAATCCTGTCAAAAAGACCGCATTTGGATGTTCATCAGTGTACCGGCTGTTTGGAAAACACTTTTACAGATTGCAAAAAATCGCTATGGAGATATGACATCAGAATCCATGAAAAAAGTGGTAGGAGAAACATTGACAATGAGTGCTTCTGCTGGTGCAATTCTTGATGAAGTTTCAGCAGCAAGATTGAAACAGTTGGACATCAAAATTATGAACGGCTGGGGTATGACAGAAACCGGATTTGTTACAATCGGCGAAATCAAAGCACATGAAGAACTGGATTATGTCGGGCATTATTATAATAAACATCATGCAATGGTAAAAAACAGCGCCGGAGAACTGGTAGAAGAAGGTAATGGCGAACTGTATATTAACGGGAAAGCAATGTATGATGCCATACTGGTTGACGGAAAAGAAATTCAGCGTGACAGAGATGCTTATTTTGCTACAGGAGATATTTTTGAACTGCATGGAAATGATTTCTTCTTTAAAGGCAGATGCAAAAGCGTGATTATTGACGATACTGGCGAAAATATCTACCCGGAAGAACTGGATGCACATTTTGCGCTGATTTCTGATTATGATACAATATCTCAATTCTGTACAGCAGAGTATGAAAACAAGCCCTGTTTGTATATCAGCACTAAAGATTACGAAAATTTCGATATGACCGAAGTATTTGATTATATCGTAAAAAGAAATAGCGAATTGCCTCTGGGGAAGCGTGTCACTAAAATCATTGCTACAAATCTGAAACTTCCTGTCACCGGAAAAGCCGAGACTGCAAGATTTTTTGTGAAAGATTTTGTCACGCAGCATCCAGAAGAAATAAAAACATATATTGTAAAGAAGAAGGGTTGAATATGAAGACAAAAATTTCCGGAATGGGAATGTATTTACCTGAACAGGTTTATACAAGTGAAGAAATTGAAGAACGTGCCGGCTTTAAAAGGCTTGGAATCAAGCTGGGCATGGTCAGAATGCTGACGGGCTGTGAAAGCCGTCACTATTCTGCACCTGGCGAAATGTGTTCTGACCTTGCCGCTAAAGCCGCTGAACGTGCCGTAGCAGATGCCGGATTAAAAATAGATGACATTGATGCTTTGATTTTTGGAGCAATTACAAGAGATTATTCTGAACCGGCAACGGCTAACCGTGTTGCTTGTCTTCTGGGAATGAAAAATTGCTTTACTTTCGATATTTTTAATGCGTGTAATGCTTTTGTAAGCGGAATTGATTTAGCCGACAGTTTGATTAAAACCGGAAAAGCACATCATGTACTTGTGGTTTGCGGAGAAGCACTTTCTAAATGGACTAAGTTTGATTATACAGATAAAGAAGAATTGCTGATGAGAGCGCCTGTTGCACTTTCAGTCGGCGATGGCGGCGGAGCATTTGTTATTTCTGAAACAGATGATTCTGATGAGAGCTATATTGTTTCGTCTTTCTTTAAAAGTTTTCCGGAATTTTGGGAAGTTGGTGTCATCTGGGGCGGTGGTGTCATTCATAAAGAAGAAAGCATGTTATTTGTGCCGGGTACAGTCAACAAATTAACTCGTCAGCACATGGACATTACAAGAGATTATTTACCTCTGGCAATCAGTACTGCTAACTGGAAAACAGAAGATGTAGATTATTTCCTTGCGACACAGATTGCTGATTGGATTCTGAAAAATATTCAGAAGACACTCGGAGCAAAAGAAAGTCAGTTCATTAGTGTAATTAAGAATATCGGAAATTGTG
>JAFRMZ010000030.1 GCA_017430465.1 Oscillospiraceae bacterium | reverse complement strand
TGATATTCTGTCAGGGTGATTTCTCCGGAACTGTTAGCAGTCTGACAGACTTCACGTGTATCCGGAGCAGTATTCTGCATCATTTCATGAAAACCGCCTTTCTGATTTTAGTTAGCTACAGCTAATATTATAGCTTTTTTCTGGGAAAAAGTCAAGTATTCTGAAAAAATTTTCTGAAAATTACCATAAATTTTTCATTCTGAAACGTATGATAATTAACAGCAAAAATCCTCATTTTTTTTGTAATATTTCAGAATCAGAAATCACTAACTGACAGGAGGAAAATTTTCATGAAATCTGCAAAAAGGCTTACTTTGAAACAGTATAGTCTGATTTGTCGGTGCTAGGTCTGCTGACCTGCTGTTTTCCGTTTGCCTGTGAAATGTGTTCCGGTGCGGAATTAAATACTGAATATGATTCCTGTTGCTTTTATCAGAATTTGCAGAGAAGAACGGAAAAATTTAAAACAAGAGGGTGAATCAATATGAGCGTTCTGCTGATTTTAGGGATTGTGCTGATGGTTCTGTTTGCCGGAGGATTTATCGGGCTGTCTCAGTCAGAATATCAAGAAAATGATGAAGAACAGAAAAAACAGCATCTGGTTTCAGCAATTGTGATATTATTGGCATTTGTACTTCTGGCATCGGTGATTATCGTGCCGATAGTGATGGAAATCTTTTTCTGAAAGGAGAGAATTTTTTTATGAATCAGGTATTTAATCCGTTTTTGCCCCTGAATGAATACATTCCGGACGGCGAACCGCACGTATTCGGAGACAGAGTCTATTTATTCGGCTCTCATGACAAAGAGGGCGGAGACACTTTCTGTATGCTGGATTATACAGTATATTCTGCAAACATCGGCAATCTGCGGAACTGGCGGTGTGAAGGTGTAATCTATCAGGCAAAGCAAGACCCGCTTTACTGTCCGGAACGCCCCTATATGTATGCACCGGATGTCGTGCAGGGCAATGACGGCAGATTTTATTTATATTACTGTTTATCCGGAAAATTCGGAGTCGGCGGTTATCATGGGCCTATCAGCGTAGCTGTCTGTGATACGCCTGCCGGAAAATATCAGTATCTGGGATTTGTCCGTAATCCGGACGGCTCGCCGATGAAAACTTATGTCTGCTTTGACCCTGCTGTTCTGAATGATAACGGAATTATCCGGCTCTATTATGGAACGCAGTACCCCTATGAAGAAGACCCCGATTTTCGGAACAATCCTGAACGAATTCAGCAGGAATGCGACATGTTCGGCAAAACCGCAGAAGAAATTCTGAATACGCCTGAAAGTGTCATGGGAGCTTCGATGTGTGTACTGAATAATGATATGCTGACCATTACTGAACCGCCAAAACATATTATTCCTTATGCTGTCAAAGGAACAAGCTTTGAAGCGCATCCGTTTTTTGAAGCTCCTTCTATGCGGAAAGTCGGAAATAAATATTATTTTATTTATTCTTCCCAGCAGAATCATGAACTTTGCTATGCCGTCAGCGATTTTCCGGATAGAGATTTCACATTCGGAGGAACCATCATATCTAACGGAGATATAGGCTATCACGGCAGAAAACCGGAAGACCGCCTGAATATGACCGGCACAACACATGGAAGCATTATTCAGATATATCAGCAGTGGTATGTTTTCTATCATCGGCTGACACATAAATCTGATTACAGCCGTCAGGCCTGCGCAGAGCGAATTTTCATCATGCCAGACGGCAGTATTCCTCAGGTAGAAATAACTTCCTGCGGACTCAACGGCGAACCATTGAAAGCTTTTGCAAGCTATCCGGCCGTTATCGCCTGCAATATCACTAACGGGCACATGCCTCACGGCTCAAATTCGCAGTATCAGGAACATTTTCCGCATGTAACACATCAGGGAACGGACAGATTTATTGCTGAAATTTCTGATAAAACTTTGATAGGCTATAAATATTTCAGATTTGAATCCGGAAACAAGGTTCTGAAACTGAAAATCAGATACCAGTCTGACGGATATGGTCTGTTCCGGATTTTTGCAGATAATCAACAACAGCCTGTCGGAGAAATCGGCATTTCACCGGTCGGCATCTGGACAGAGGCGGAAACTGTCATTTCCGTGCCGGACGGTATCCGTCCTTTATATCTGCAATATTTCGGTGAAGGACAGGTCAGCCTTGAGAGCTTTGAATTTATTCTTGAATCCTATAATCCGGAAAGCACTTCCGGAGAGAAATCAAGTTTTTTTATGGCTCTGGCACTGGTTGCCGGCGCAGGAATTTTTCTGGCTGGTGCGGCACTCGCCGGAAGAATGATGCATCATGAACCGGATGGCAATCCGCCGGCATTGCTGGAAACAGCAACAGAAACAATCTATTTTCCGCCGTCTGCTACCGAAACGGAATCCTACAGAACTTCACGAACGACAACATCAACCAAAGCATACGGTTCAGAAGGTTATCCAGAAGGAGAATACGAAATCGGAAAGGATATTCCGGCAGGAAAATATGTCGCTCTGCCGAATGACCGGAATCCTGATTCACATTTTTATTTCGGCATTTATGAAACACCATACGTTGAAAGCGAATCAACACCGACAATCGGCGGAGGATGGCAGGAAAATGCCTATTATATCGAACTCGAAGAAGGATTGTTTATTCACTTTTCATGGGCTGACCTCTATCCGGTGGAAGATAACGGAACACATGAATTCGATTCTGTAAGGAAAACCGGAGATTACAAATCGGCTTACAGAGGGTATGCATTCGGCGATTATGAAATTGGCACGGATATTCCCGCAGGACTGTATCTTGCTGTTGCAGATACCCCTGATGACAGCTACGGAGATTTTTATTTTGGCATTTATGACAGCCCTTACAGCGAAAGCAAATCAACACCGGCAATCGGCGGAGGATGGCAGCAGAATTATTATTATATTGAACTCGAAGAAGGGGAGTATATCCATTTTTCATGGGCAAAATTATATCCGTTTTCAGAATCTTCCCAGAAGCTTGACCCCTATGCTTCCAGCGGAATGTTTAAAGTATGGCATGATATTTCGGGAGGAACTTATACACTGAAAGCCGACAGCGACTATGACGGAGAATTTTGTATCCTGAAAGGAGCAGGCCTTCCGGAAGAATATGTTCAGAAAACTGTGTATATTCCAAGAGGGGAAACAAGGGAGGTCACACTTGGCGAGGAACAGTATCTTAAAACAAAATTCTGTCGTGTCGTTGAGGAAAGTTATCCGGAGGGAACATACGTTGTCGGAGAAAAAATACCGGCTGGACTGTATGCCTCTGTTTTTCTTCCTGAAACAACTTGGAATGATGAATATCTGCTGGAAGTCCGTGACAATGATGGAAATGTGCGGATTGGCGGATATACGAACAAATGCCGTTATATTGAACTCAAGGACGGAGAAACAGTCACGTTTCAGAATTCTACGCTCTACAATGCAGAATATACCCGCCATATACCGAATCCGTTCGGAAATGACGGTATGTACTGGGTCGGTCATGATGTGCCTGCCGGAACGTATGATATTATCGGCGGTTATGGAGACAGCCAGAGCATGTATATCATCTATGACGGTGCGGGTGCGGATGCTTCTGTTCTTTCTGCCAAAAAAGTGAATTCTGAATCCGAAGTTGAACTGCATGACGGCGAATTCATCGAAATGCGTGAATGCTTCCTGATGGAGAAAAATAATTCCGCTTCCTGATAAGCAGAGCGCATGGAATGGAGTTCCGTTCTATGCGCTTTTTATGAAGTTTCCCGCTGATTTTTATGAAAAAATATGTGAATTCTGAATCTTGACAGAATACAGAAAATCTGATATAATAAGTATATTGAAAATATTATAAAACAAGGCAACGACACATGCAGTGCGCAGGCACGTAAGACTGATTACGGGACAGCCGTCCCCCGTATCAGTGTTTCTGAATGCATGTGTCTTTTTGTGTGCCCGAAAGGAGAAATTTCAAATGCCAAAAAATCAATTTGAACGCATGATGTTTGCACTGTTCACAGTTATTGTGACAGTTCATGCCTATGTCTTCTACAGTCTGTATGTCATCAACGGTGCGACATTCACTGAGATGACCGGAAAAACACACGTTCTGGATGCTGTCCGTGCAATAGGGGGCGTTTCCGTACTGGGACATGCTGTTCCGATATGGGCAGTTGTCCTGATTGAATTCGTCCTCGCCTATACGCTTGAAATTACTATGGGAAGCCCCTGTTCCTTCAAGCTTGCATGTAAAATATTCAATCCGAGAGAAACACATCCGGTGCTGTTCGAGACAGCTATCATCTGTGCAACAGTCGGCCTGATGTGTCCGGCCATGAGTTTTATCGCCTCTATTCTGTATTATCCTTATCAGTATATGAATTTCAATATTTTTACATTTCTGGCAAACTGGATAAAATTAGTATGCTATAATTTTCATTTTGCATTTTTCAGTCAGTTATTTTTCATTCAGCCGTTTATCCGGACAGTGTTCAAGCTGGTATTCCGCAGAAATGAAGTTATTGAACCTGCCAAAACGACATAATTATTTCAAAAACGCTTGACAAATCCAGAAAAATATGCTAGAATAGATTATGTTCCAAACGCTATGAAGGAAAGAAGTAGGAAAATCTTCTGTTTGCAGAGAAATGCCGGTCGGTGCAAGGCATGAAACAGAACTTTCTGAAATACATTCCGGAGCGGATTTTCTGAACGAATCTTTCTGGTAGGGAAATACGGTGTGATGTCCGTTATCGCATTCCAAAGGCCTGATACTGTCAGGCGAACTGAGGTGGTACAGCGGTATTTTGTCGCCCTCTGCATGATTGCAGAGGGCGTTTTTGATTGAGGTGATATTCTGAAACTTGATGAAAAATCCAGAAAAAAAGCTCTGCTTCTGCTGATGATAATTATCATCTCTATGCTGATTCCCATGAAAATACAGTATAAAGATGGCGGTACTGTCGAGTATAAAGCGATTCTGTACAGCGTGCGGAAAAATCATGCGCTGAAAACTGAAAATTACAGAACGGGGTATCTTATCGGCACAGAAATCAGAATTCTGAATATTGCCGTCTATGATGATTCGGAGTTCGTTCCGGATAATATTGAACATGTTCTGTCACCGGCAGAATAGTATAAATTTTTAATTTTTAAATAAGGAGTATTTATCATGACTGTTTTTGAAGAACTCGAAAGACGTGGCCTGCTTGCTCAGCTCACTGACCGTGAAGAAATTGAAGAATTAATCAACGCCGGAAAAGCAACTTTCTATATCGGATTTGACCCGACTGCGGATTCTCTGCATGTAGGACATTTTATGGCACTCTGCCTGATGAAGCGTCTCCAGATGGCCGGCAATAAGCCGATTGTTCTGCTTGGAGGCGGTACAGGCATGATTGGCGACCCGTCCGGAAAAACTGATATGAGAAAAATGCTTACCCCCGAAACGATTGCACATAATATCGAATGTTTCAAAAAGCAGATGAGCCGTTTTATTGATTTTTCGGATAACAAAGCAATCGCTGTCAATAATGCCGACTGGCTCATGAATTTAAATTATGTCGAATTATTGAGAGAAGTCGGCGCACAGTTTTCCGTTAACAGAATGCTTACGGCTGAATGCTATAAGCAGAGAATGGAACGTGGCCTGACATTCCTCGAATTTAACTATATGATTATGCAGAGTTATGATTTTTACAGACTGTTTCAGGATTACGGATGCAATATGCAGTTCGGCGGTGACGACCAATGGTCAAATATGCTGGGCGGTACGGAATTAATCAGAAGAAAGCTCGGAAAAGATGCTTATGCTATGACCATCACGCTCCTGCTGAATTCCGAAGGCAAAAAGATGGGAAAAACAGAAAAAGGCGCAGTTTGGCTCGACCCCGAAAAAACCAGTCCTTATGAATTTTTCCAGTACTGGAGAAATGTTGCGGATGCCGATGTTATCAAATGCCTGAAAATGCTGACATTTGAGCCGATTGAAAAAATTGAGGAAATGGAACAGAATCTGGAAGGTGCAGGATTCAATCAGGCCAAAGAACTGCTTGCTTACAGTCTGACAGAACTGGTTCACGGCAAGGAAGAAGCTGACAAAGCTCTGGAAGCAGCAAGAGCTGTATTCGGAGGTGGCGGAAATTCTGCAAATATGCCTTCTACTGAACTGACAACTGACAAACTGACAGACGGTGCAATCAATATTCTGGATTTGCTCGTAGAATGCGGTCTTGTGCCGACTAAATCCGAAGGCAGAAGAAATGTTCAGCAGGGCGGTATCAGCATTAACAATGAAAAAGTGACCGACCCGAAAGCTAATATCACAATCGAAGGCGAAGTGATTATCAAGAAGGGAAAGAAGATTTTCCACAAAGTTACCATTGCATAAAACGTATCCTCTCCGTACAGAACGCACGGAGAGGATTTTTTCTGACAAGAGATAAAAATCACCGTTTCTGAATTCAGAAACGGTGATAATGTTTTAAGAGTTCTTTTTCTTAGCAGCAATATCAGCAAGTGCTTCTTTTCTGGAAAGATTGATTCTGCCTTGCTTGTCGATTTCAATAACTTTTACGACAATTTCGTCACCAATCTGAACGACATCTTCGACATTTTCAACACGGCGGTTCTCAAGCTGAGAAATGTGAACCAGACCATCCTTACCGGGAGCGATTTCTACAAATGCGCCGAAATTCATGATTCTAACAACTTTACCCTTGTAAATAGCACCAACTTCGGGGTCGTTAGCAATAGTTTCGACAATCTGGATGGCTTTCTTTGCATTACTCATATCCAGACCGCTGACAAAAACGCTGCCGTCTTCGTTAATATCAATCTTGACATCGCATTCAGCGCAGATTTTCTGGATAACCTTACCGCCCTGACCGATAACTTCACGGATTTTATCAACCGGTACTCTTGTCTGAAGCATTTTCGGAGCATAAGCACCCACTTCGGAACGAGGTTCAGGAATAGCCTTGAGCATAATTTCATCCAAAATATATAATCTTGCTTTTCTTGTTTTCTCAAAAGCCTGTTCGATGATAGCCGGAGTCAGGCCGTCTACTTTAATATCCACCTGAATGGCGGTGATACCCTTATGAGTACCGCCGACTTTAAAGTCCATGTCGCCGAAGAAATCTTCCAGTCCCTGAATATCGACCATAGTCATAAAATCATCGCTGTCGGGCAGAGTAATCAAACCGCAGGAGATACCAGCAACAGGAGCTTTAATCGGAACACCAGCATCCATTAGAGCCAGAGTCGAACCGCAGATAGACCCCTGAGAGGTAGAACCGTTAGAGCTTAATACTTCAGAAACAAGTCTCATTGAATAGGGGAATTCTTCTACAGAGGGAAGAACCGGAACAAGAGCTTTTTCAGCCAGCGCACCATGACCGATTTCACGTCTGCCGGGGCCTCTGGACGGCTTTGTTTCACCTACGGAATAAGACGGGAAATTATACTGATGCATATAACGCTTAGAAGTTTCTTCATCAAGGCCGTCAATTTTCTGCGCATCACTTACAGGGCCGAGTGTAGCAACTGTCATAACTTGTGTCTGACCTCTTGTAAACAGACCAGAACCATGAACTCTTGGCAGAACACCAACTTCAGCAGCCAAAGGACGGATTTCATCAATGCCTCTGCCGTCTACACGCTTACCGTTATAGAGCCAGTTACGAACAATTTTTTTCTGTAGTTTATAGATGCATTCATCAATTTTAGCAACAGTGGCATCACCGAACTGTTCTGAAAGCTTTTCATCAAAAGCAGCATGAACTTCATCAATAATAGGCTGCATACGTTCATCACGAATATTTTTATCGTTAGTATCAAGAGCGACTTTTACTTTTTCACCGACAAGAGCTTCCACTGCATCAAATACATCGTGCGGAATTTCCTGAGATTCAAATGCAAACTTCGGCTTGCCGATTTCTTTCTGAATGTCAGAGATGAAAGCAACCATTTTTTTGATTTCTTCGTGTCCAGTCATGATAGCATTAAGCATAGTTTTTTCATCGACTTCATTTGCGCCTGCTTCAATCATGACGATTTTGTTTGCGCTTCCGGCAACGGTCAGAACAAGGTCGTTATTTTCTCTTTGTTCCTTAGTCGGATTGAGAACAATTTCACCGTTGACGAGTCCCACACTGATGCCGGCGATAGGGCCGTTCCACGGAATATCAGAGATGGAAATTGCAATAGAAGTTGCAATCATGCCGGTGATTTCGGGAGAGCAGTCAGGGTCAACAGAAAGTACGGTCATAACAACAGATACATCATTTCTCATATCCTTCGGGAAAAGAGGTCTGATAGGTCTGTCAACCATACGGGAAGTCAGAATTGCTTTTTCGGAGGGCTTGCCTTCACGCTTTGTGAAAGAACCGGGAATCTTGCCGACAGCGTAGAGTCTTTCTTCATAATCCACAGAGAGAGGGAAGAAGTCTACACCTTCACGGGGCTTAGGGCTGGCGGTTACGTTTGCCATAACAACCGTATCACCATAGTGAACCCAGCAAGAACCGTTGGAAAGTGCACAGGTTTTGCCAGTTTCTACTTTGAGAGGTCTGCCCGCATAGGTGGTTTCAAAAGTTCTGTAATTTTCAAACATAAAAAAATCCTCGCTTTTCAAGCATAATTTTTTTGTGTCAGGCAGCGTTTTTAGCAAAAAACCCTGCTCCGGCATGACGTTCCGGAGTACGGCAGAATGCTAAATAATCCGCTGCTGACAACATGCACAGAAAGGCAGACGGAATAAACTCCGCTGCCTTCTGTATGTGTTTCTTACTTACGGATACCAAGTTTTGCGATAGTTGCACGGTATCTTTCGATGTCCTTCTTCTTGAGATAAGCAAGAAGGTTTCTTCTGCGACCAATCATCTTGAGCATGCCTCTGCGGGAATGATGGTCATTCTTGTGAACTTTCAGATGTTCTGTCAGGTCGTTGATACGGCGAGTCAGGATAGCAATCTGAACTTCAGGAGAGCCTGTATCGGTAGCATGATTGCGGTTTTCTTCGATAACGGCTGTCTTTTCTTCTTTACGCAGCATTATAATTTCACCCCTTTAAAAATAGATTATTCTCCGAGGACATAGAACAGGGAAGGCGAAAAATCCCATCAAGGGCATAACCCCTGAACCAAGTTCACGGAACAATTAATATTATAACATATTTTTCAGGATTTGTAAAGTGTTTTTTCAAAATTTTTAAAAAAATTTTTGTATGAAAAACACTGACAGATTTTTTGTCTGTCAGTGTTGCGTAATTTAAGAAATGATTTTTCCTTTTTTCTTTGATTTTGCAGAAGATTCTGCATTTTTTGTATTTTTGGATTTAGATGGCTCAACAGGGGTTTCTTTACCGCCCATGTCCTCAAAGAGGTTTTCGCCGTCTGTCTGTGTATAAGTCTGTTCGGGACTGACTTCACCACGCTGTTCATAATAAGGATTGATGACATATTGCTGAATTACCGGATAACAATTGAAAACAATCATGAAAGCTACGAATCCAGTCGGAATGAATACCCAGAATATCGCCATGATATACGGAAACAGATATGTCAGAAGTGCGAAACCGCCCATCACAAAAACAGTTATCAAAAGCGTGATGAAATTTTTTTTTAACGCAATAAAGCTCAGAGCAAGAGAATTTTTCAGAATATTTTTCATATTCAAATCAGTGGAAACTATCATAAGATAGGCATAGAAACTCATCAGAGTGATGACAATAGCAATGCTCAGTGTCAGGATGAAAAGCACATAATAGAAACCTTCTCCGCCGACGCCTTCTTCACGGATTTGTGTAATCATTTTCGGATAAACATAAAAACTGCTCGCCACCGATGAAGCCATGATTAAATCAATAATCCCCATCAGACAGGCTTGTTTAAAACAGCTTCGGAATGTCTTGAAGAATGTATCCATCATGAAAGTCGGCTTTTCGAGCGAAAAATTTCTCAGGATTTTAGTGCATCCCGCAATCACCGGCCCGAAGCACACCGCAAACAGAACAGCAAATCCGCCGGCAATCAGCATTGCAATACCGGTATAATCCTGAATAAAATAATAAATCACAACTGCGCCCAGCACCAACGGCAGGAAAACAACAGCCATCAGCATATTAATTTCGATAATTTTCCAGAATTTTCCGAAAGTCAGTTCCCAGTAGCGGAAAAACGGCTTTTTCTTAGGCGCATTTTTGGCAATGCCTGCGCCGGATTTTTCATAATTTCCAAATAAACTCATAGAATCTCACATCAGTCCTTTTCAGTAGAATTTTTCAAGCAGAAAATTCTGCATCAGTCCCAGCAGTATCAGAAAGCCGAATAATACCATAAAACGGATGATATATAACTTGACAGAAGTTTCTTCTTCCTGCGTTTTATCGCAGAGCAGACCTGTAATCTGGATGGAAAAGCGAAGGGCCTCCCGTGCACCGAACAGCATGACAAATGATGTTCCATAAGCATAGGGCAGAATCAGCAGAAAAGCTTTTCCGATTTCAGCAAACTGATTTTCTGCATAAAGGCGTTCCAGCACTGCGCCGAAGGCCATTCCTCTCAGAAAAAGCACACACGGCACAAGTGGCATCCCTGTCGCCGAAAGTCCCAGTGCTGACATCACTGCCAGCCAGAACATCGGCGAAGCAATGCAATAAAATTGATATTCTGTCAGAATTCCCAGACCCTGCCGGAATGTCATATTATTCCATAGTGGCCATTCCGGATGCTGCATACACAGCACACTGCCGGCAACTGTACCAATAAGCAGAATCAGAAATAATAAAATAATCTGAACATTTCTTTGTTTTATCCGGTTCATGCGCAGTACCTCCTGTATTTTTAATACAGTTTATGAGCATGTCCGGCAGTTTATGCCGATTATTTCGACAGTTCGTAAGCACGCTTTGTGCAGGCAGTGCAGGCGTTATTGACAGTTTCTTCCAGCTTGCCTTTATAGAGTTCATCCAGACCGGCAAGGGTAGTTCCGCCGGGGGAGGATACCATCTTGATTAATTCGTCTACAGAATAGCCGGAATCGGTAAGCATTTTGGCTGAACCAATCAGGCTCTGCGCAAACAGGGGAAGGGCAACATCCTGAGAAATACCTTCTTTTCCGGCATAATCAACAAAAGCCTTGGCAAACAGATAGATAAAGGCAGGACTGCTTCCATTAATAGCAATAATTTCTTTCATCTTATTTTCAGGAAGTTCTGCTGAAATTCCGCAGGCATTGAAAATACTGCAAACAGTCCGGAATTCTTCATCTGTAGTTGGTTCGGATTTGGCCAGAGCCGAAGCACCTGCGCCAAGCAGAAGGGGCGTATTGGGCATTACTAGAATGACTTTTGCATCGGGAATCGTTTTGCTTCTGATGTATTCCGCAGTGATACCGGCAGCGATGGAAACGAAAACAGTTTCTTTTGTTGTGCCGTTTTTAATCTGGTCAAGTACCTGTTCAAACATCTGGGGCTTGACGGCCAGAAATACATATTTGCAGTTCTGCATGACTTCAAGTCCGGAAACACATGCGTGAACACCGGATTTTTCTAGTTCAGCAAGTTTTTCAGAAGCAGGGTCAAAGGCGAAAACTTCCATATTCTGAGAAAGCTCACAGCCGAGGATTCCTTTCATAATGGCAGAACCCATATTGCCTGCACCAATAAAACCGATTTTCATTTTTTGATTCATGATAATCATCCTTTCAGATTTTTAGTAAAATAAAAAAACACTGCTTTTATTATACAACAAAATGCACAAAAAAGCAAGTGTTTTTTCAGTGAAAAATTTTTATTCAATAAATGTCAAATTTCAGGAAACAACGGAATGATTCCGGAACGCTCTCCGGTAAGCCAGCAAAGCTGCCGGAAGCAGAACTGCCAGCATCGGAATATCTGCTACAAGTTCCACTACATTTTTTACAAGTCTTGCAGAAATCGCTGTACTGAAAGCCTGACTTGGAATAAATCCGTAATGCATATTGAGCCAAGTATTAATACATAAATTAATTACTGCGACATCCAGCAATCTTGCGGTGACTGCACGAATTATCAGAGAAACATGTTCATTCAGTCCGAACAGAAGAAAATGTTCCTGTTTTCTGTAAAGGCAGAAGCCGTAAATCAGACCTTGCACGCCGGCAACGAGGGTATAAACCGGAAGAAATGCCCCTGTCGGACTTGCCAGATAACCAACAATATCGCAGATAAGTCCGGCAGCAAAGCCCATCACCGGCCCTGTCAGCATACCAATGACAGCAATTGCAAGAAATGCAAAATTAATCTTGGCGAAAGATAAATTAATCGAAAATTTTTCGATAATCATAGAAACGGCGATAAACATGCCGGTCACCGCCAGCGCACGAATATCTTTAAATTCTTTTGCAGATTTCAAAAACATAATAAAATACCTCCTTTTCCGCAGTCGAGACAAGAACATAAGAAAACGAGGTATTTCTATCTGATTTTTTCATGTAATGCCATACGAAGCGGGATGCGAAGCCTGTACCGCAAGGCGGGTGCCTCTTCGTCCGGCTGACAACTCCCCGTTCAGCCGACACTTGACGCACAGACTTCTACTCTGTGTATGAATGAATTATTTTTTCTGATTAATAAGCGGTTGCCTGAAGAATATCATATCTCTGGTCAATGAACGGCTTCTTCATAGCAAGGCCTTCCTGAAGGTCGATGTCATAAACCTTACCGTCTTTCAGGCCGACAATTCTGTTGCCGATGCCCTGTTCAAGCAGTTCTACAGCATGATGGCCCATTTCAGTTGCAACAACACGGTCACGCAGAGTCGGAGAACCGCCTCTCTGAACATGGCCGAGAATCGTAGCTCTGGATTCGATGCCTGTCATTTCCTGAATTTCTCTTGCAATATTTTCTGTCTGGCCGACACCTTCAGCAACAACCAGAATGAAATGATGCTTGCCGCCTTTTTCGCTCATAGTTTTTGTCATCTTCTTGGCGATTTCATTCAGGTCATAGGGGCGTTCGAGCGTGATGGCAGCTTCTGCGCCGACAGCCATAGCCACATTGACAGCGATAAAGCCGGCACGTCTGCCCATAACTTCTACAACAGAGCATCTGTCATGAGACTGGGTAGTATCACGGAGCTTGTCAATCATTTCCATAGCAGTATTCATTGCTGTATCATAGCCGATAGTGTATTCTGTACACTGAATATCGTTGTCGATAGTGCCGGGGATGCCGATGCACGGAATGCCTACACTGGACAGGTCACCTGCACCACGGAAAGAACCGTCACCGCCAATGACTACCAGACCTTCAAGGCCGATTTCCTCGCAGACTGCCTTGCCCTTAAGAACGCCTTCCATGTTGCGGAATTCGGGGCATCTGGCAGTATACAGGCAAGTACCGCCTCTCTGGATAATGCCGGAAACTGTTCTTGCACTCATGTCAATAAATTCATGATTGAGAAGTCCGACATATCCTCTCTGGATGCCGATAACTTCCATGCCTTTACTGAGAGCTGTACGAGCAACTGCTCTGACAGCCGCATTCATGCCCGGAGCGTCGCCGCCGCTTGTCAAAACACCGATTTTTTTCATAATTTTTCTTCTCCATTCTGCATACGCAAAAAATACATAATTTTTTTTACAATCTTATTTTACTATATTTCAGAGATTCTGTCAAGTCTTTTTTCAGATTCTTTGACAAAAAAACAGCAAATTATTATTTTCTTTCCGGAATTCTGTGAATACAGCCTATTTTTTCAGAATCGAAAACGGAAATCATCTTCCGGAAAGAGACATCAGACAGGGATATATATAATTTTGGTTTTGGATAAGCATATTTTTTTGTATCAGTAAAATAAAATATCACACCAGTCTGTCCGGAATATGCCTGACAAAGTCCGGAAAGTTTTTTCAGATTCTGTAAATCTTCCGGCGAATGTGTCACTTTCAGGCAAAGAAGCATATTTTCCAGCATAGCCGGAAAATCCTGCTGTTCCTGAACAGTATCGCATAAAATACTGAGATGCTGATTTTTTCGGGAAAGCTTTCCGGTCAGATATAAAATTCTGCCTTCCTGAAGCACATTCCGGACAGAAGCATATAACTCCGGAAAGACAACTGCTTCCACGATGCCGGATTTGTCTTCCAGCCGAAGAAAACACATTTCAGCACTGGATTTTGTTCGGAATTTCCGGCAGGCCTGCACCAGCCCTATGATTTGGACAGAAACATGTTCAGGAAACTGTTCCAGTGCGCTGATGTCAGAACAGCGGAGCAGTGTTTTCAGCCAGAAAAAGCCGTCCAGCGGATGACCGGAAAGATACATTCCGCAGGCGTTTTTTTCCATCTGTAATTTTTCAGAAACAGAAAAATCAGGCATATCCGGCAAAATGAGATTCTGTCCGGATTCTGTTTCACCGAACAGGCTCATCTGACCGTCAATAACAGTTTGTGTGTTTCCAGATTCGAGCATCTGTTCATAGTAAGTGAGCATCTGTTTTCGATTGTAATCCAGATTATCCAGCGCACCGGCCTGAATGATGCTTTCCAGAGTTTTTTTATATAATCCGAGTGGAATCATGCGCTTGCAGAAGTCGGAAAAGCTTATGAAATTTCCGTTTTTTCTGCGTTCGGAAAGCATTTTATCAATTAGTCCACGGCCGAGACCCTTCACGGCCAGCAGGCCGAAATAGAAGTTCCCGTTCCGGAAAATAAAATTCCATTCTGAAAGGTTGACATCCGGCGGATAAATTTTCATTCCGGCAGAACGGCATTCTTCCAGATAAGAAGAAAGTTTTTCAGTTTCAGAAATCACGCTTGTCATGAGTGCGGACATATATTCGCCGAAATAATGCGTTTTGAGGTAGGCTGTCTGATAGGCGATTCTTGCATAAGCTGCCGCATGGGATTTGTTAAATGCATATTCGGCGAAACTTTCCATCTGCGAAAAAATCTGTTCTGCGGTCTGTAATGAAATCTGATGCTTTTCGCACCCGTCCAGAAATTTCTTTTTTTCTGCCTGCATAAGCTCCGTTTTTTTCTTGGACATGGCATAGCGGACGGTATCGGCTTCAGCATAGGAAAATCCGGCTAATTTCCGGCAAATCTGCATAACTTGTTCCTGATACAGAATACAGCCGTAAGTTGGTTTTAGAATTTTCGCAAGTTCCGGATGCAGATAAGTGATTTTCTGCGGATTTTGCCTGTTGCGCAGATAATCCGGAATTGAATCCATAGGTCCGGGGCGGTAGATGGCGAGAGCGGTCATAATATCATCCATG
>JAFRMZ010000269.1 GCA_017430465.1 Oscillospiraceae bacterium | reverse complement strand
GATGAGCCTGTCACCGGTCTTGACCCGAAAGCTTCCAACGAAATGTATGAACTGATTGCAAAGCTCAATCGGGAAGACACTGTAACAATCATCATGGTATCGCATGACATGAACGCCGCCGTGAAATATGCCTCCCATATTCTGCACATCGGCGGAAAGCAGTTATTCTTCGGCGAAAAGGAAGACTATCTGCAAAGCAAAGTCGGCAGAGCCTTTCTTGAAGCCTCTGAAACGGGAGGTGATTGTATATGAGTGATACCATGAACGTATGGGAAACGCTGGTGTATTACTTTCAGTTTCCGCTTGTGCGGTATGCGCTGATAGTTGGTCTGCTGATTGCGCTATGTTCCTCGCTTCTAGGGGTAACGCTGGTGCTGAAGCGGTTTTCTTTCATCGGGGACGGGCTTTCTCATGTCGCATTCGGTGCGATGGCAGTCGCAGGGGTTCTGGGAGTCACGAACAATATGACAGTTGTCCTTCCGCTGACCGTGCTGTCAGCCGTGCTTCTTCTGCGAACTGGTCAGAATACGAAAATCAAGGGGGATGCTGCAATTGCAATGATTTCGGTCGGAGCTTTGGCAATCGGCTATCTGCTGATGAATCTGTTTCCGAGGTCATCCAACATTTCAACAGATGTCTGCACAACACTGTTCGGCTCGACTTCGATTCTGACCCTGACGATTCAGGATGTCTGGCTGTGTGTGATTATGGCTCTGATAGTGATTGCAGTATTTCTGTTATTTTATCATAAAATCTTTGCGATTACGTTTGATGAAAACTTTGCGAGCGCAACAGGCGTGAAGTCCAATGCCTATAATTTGCTCATTGCCGTGATTACAGCCTTGATTATTGTCTTGGCGATGAATCTGGTCGGTTCGCTTCTGATTTCGGCTCTGATAATTTTTCCGGCACTGTCTGCGATGCGTGTGTTCAAGAGTTTCCGGAGTGTTATCATCTGTTCGGCTGTAATTTCGGTTATCTGTGCAGGGGCTGGGATTCTGCTTTCGATACTGTACGGCACGCCGGTCGGCTCAACAATTGTAGCGGCGGATATTCTGGTATTTTTTATCTTCTGTCTTTATTCGTTTTTTATCTCAAAATTTGCAGGGAGGAAAGAAGCATGAAAAATTATAAATTCATTCCGGCGGTGCTTCTGCTGACAGGTCTGCTCACCGCCTGCGGAAATGCCGGTCAGGTGCAGGCCACCACGGAAACCACTCCGGCAGATGTCTCGGCAGAAACGGCAGTATCCACATCAGAAGAAGAATTCGTCTTTCCGCAGAGTCCGGATGCTGACCCGTCTTCTGATGTGGATTTGACTGTTCTGAGCAGTACGATGGTTTACAGTCAGGTGGCTGACATGATGTATGCACCGGAAAAATATAACGGAAAGATAATAAAAGCTTCCGGACTTTTTTCAGTATATCATGATGATGCGCAGGATAAAAACTACTATGCGGTTTTAATTCAGGATGCTACTGCCTGCTGTGCGCAGGGCATTGAATTTATCTGGCAGGGAGAGCATCACTATCCGGAAGATTATCCCGAAATTGGTCAGGAAATCACGGTAATGGGCACATTCGGCACGTATGAAGAAGACGGTGCAACGTATACCCAGCTTCTGGATGCTACCCTGACTGTCAACGGCTGATTCCTGATACTGTACCGGAAAAATTCTGGTACAGTATTCTTGTGTCCGGATTGTTATTAAAAAATTAACAGTTTATTTATATTTTATTCACAAATCGGCAGAGTATGTATATTATAATTAGTAAGAATAACAGTAAATGTTCAAAAATGGAGGGTCTTATGAAGCAGAAAAAGAAACCGGATACCGAAATAGAACTCGATACTTCCGGAGAAACAGAAGATATAAAGCCGGCTGTCGAAGAATGGGAAACCGATATGCCTGATGCACCGGAGAATCCGCCTCAGCCGAAAGGCCTGAAAGGCTTTTTCTCTAAAATCCTGCACAGCCTTGTCGAAGAAGTTGACGAGGAAGACGAGGAAGACGAAAACTATCCGGACGAAATTCCAGAAACAGAAGAAGAAGAAAATTCAGAAGATGCTGTCAGCGTTCCGGAATCTTCCGATGAAATCCAAAATGCCGAAGAAACTGTCCTCTCTGTCGTGGAAAATGCGTTTCAGGAAACACCGCCCCAAGAACCGGACGAAGAAGAAACCGGAGAAATTCTTCTTGATGCGCCCGTTGATATGCCAGATTTCCGTGAAGATGCCGTCCCTGAACAGGATGCCGTCAGCTTGCAGAACCCTGATGACAATGTTCTGAACGAAACGGATGATAGTCTGGAGGCTTTCTTCTCCGATGATGACGAAATTTCCGAAGATACTGACGAAATTCCTGAAACTGACAATGACGACAGCGAGGATAACGAAGATGAGGAAGATGAGGAACTGAATCCTGACGGCACAAGAAAAAAGAATTTCTTTTCTTTTGCCATCCCTGTTATGATAGTCGTTGTGCTCGGCCTCGGATTCGCCTACTGTCTCCAGCTCGGCTTGTTCAGCGAAAAAGAAGTCTATTATATGCCCGATTTGGTCGGCGTAAACTATTATGACCTTGGCGAAGATTACGTCAATTTCAATATTCAGGTAAATCAGACGGATTATTCTGCTTATGACAAAGATGTCATCTATGCGCAGGACATTCCGGCCGGTACAGAAGTCAAGCTCGGACAGACAGTCAATGTCAACCTCAGCCTTGGCTATGCGCAGAGCATTGTTCCGGATGTCAGAAACTATCAGTTCGAGTATGCGCAGAAACTTCTGGAACAGACCGGCTTTACAACCGAAATTGTCTATGAACAGAGCCTGAACGGCACAGCACAGAACAATGTCATCCGTACTGTTCCGGCTTCCGGCGATGAAGCAAATATCGGCTCAAAAATCACCATGTATGTCAGTGACGGACTTGGTGCGGACAGTGCGCAGGTACAGGATTTCACCGGAATGCTTCTTTCCGATGCGCTCAACCTTTGCGAAATGTACGGCCTTGAAGTCGAAACGGTTGCTGTTCCGGCATTGCAGGCGCAGAATGTCGTTGTCAGCCAGAACATCGAAGCCGGAACAAGTGTTCCGTTCCATACGATTATCACGCTCAGTTACAGCAACGGCGAACAGCCGAAAGGCACTGTCAATTATCAGGTGAACTTTCCGGCCTATGCAAGCGGAAGATTCATTCTTGACTTTATCGACAAAGACGGAAATGTTGTTGCATCCAGTGATATTATCGTTGCCGGATTTTCTGCCGGAAGCACTGTCCCTGTCGAAGGGCTCGGCTCGCAGGAAATCAAAGTTGTCCTGAACAATTACACGACCAATTTACAGGCAGAACTTGGCACATATCATTTCGATTTCACAACCGGAACGTATGAAGTCCTGAGCGAAGACATGCAGTCAGCTTTTGAATCTGTAAACGGCGTTGCCTGACATCTGAAAAAACAAAAAAAGCTCCCCTGCCGTTTCCGGCAGGGTTTTTTTCTAAGTACTTCAGGATTTGAATTTGTTCTGGTTCTGATTTTTTGTCTTATCGAACAATTCCAGATGATACTCCTTCTCAATGTAAGAAAGCATCCTGATAGCTCTGGAACGGATATTCTGCTGACGGCATTTTCTGGAATTGCGGAACAGATAGTTCACACGTCTGCCGTTGGCATATTCCAGATAAATCGGTTCAGAGTGGTAATTGGTGGAAAACAGGTAGAATTCCTGCGCCTCGGCCATGAGGTAGAAATTCAGTTTGTCCTGTTCACGTGTACAAAACACCTTGGCATTCGCATTTTTTCTCATTCTTGTTTCCTCCTTGAAGATAGGGTATCCGCTTGTGCGGAGACGAAAATCTGTAAGAATTGTGTAAAGAACTGCGTTGTCCGGCATGTCTGTATCTCATCAGAACTGTTATTATGATTTATTTTATGATGAAAACAATCTTATTTTTGTATATTTTAGATAAAGTACTGGAAAAATAGCTTGTTTTCATTATAGCACATTTCCGGAATTTTGTCAAGTCTTTTGTGATTGTGAATTTGCAGGACGAAAAAAATAAAATGCACGGCGCAGAAATACACCGTGCATTCTGAAGCAGAAAACAGTTTACTGACAAGAAAATACTTTCTCGAACGCATTGAAATTTTCCGTTTCTCTGGGTGTATGAAAAACAGCGAATTCCACATGCAGAAATCTGTTTCTGAATTCTTTTTCGTTCAGGATTTCTTTGTAGACCTGCGCCACGACTCTGGGATTATTCCGGAATGCACCGCATCCGAATGCGCCGAGTACAAGGACTTCGTCATGATGGAAACCGGCCACGGTCAGCAGATGGCGGGCACGGCTTCGGTGCAGGTCAGCCAGTTCACGGTCAGTGAGCTGAACAGCGTTTCCCTTTCCGGGGTTCATCTGGTTATAGGGATTCGGCCGGAGGTTCGGCGCAGCGCATGTCAGAATGTCCACTTTGCAGAATTCCTCTGCCGGAAGCCGTTCCGGAAGGTCATCATCATTCTTGATAATCAGCACATCCGGCGAATAGATGCAGGCATCTGTATATCTGACATCATTTCTGTTCCGGTGAAATAAGTAATATGTCTGCCATAAATCGGCACGGGTCAGACAGGGGTAGAGTGTAGAGCACCGGCAAAGGGATTCCTCCTGCGCCCTTGAACCTCTTGTCACGCCTC
>JAFRMZ010000268.1 GCA_017430465.1 Oscillospiraceae bacterium | reverse complement strand
TTTCCTGCTTCGATGTCAGAAATCATGGCCTGCATCTGCGGTCTGGAAGCGATACTGTCACCGCTGACGATTTCACGATATTCTTTCACGATTTGCAGATTCTTTCGCTTGGCAAGCTCCAGCAGTGTCCTCTGATGCCGTGCGAGCGTTTCTCCTTCTCCTCTGGCTTCGGCTTCTGCATCCACTCTGGATTTGCGCAGATAAATACAATAGGTTTCCAAATATATCAACTCTTTCTATACAAATTTCCGTCCAGTCTGAAAGACAGGACGGATTTTTTACAGCAATTCAGAAATTGTAATTTTCAGTTTTTTGTTATAAATTTCAACAGGAATTGGCGTATCAAATGTGTAGATATTAGGAAAGTCGTTCTTCTCAAAGAAATAAACCAGTGTTTTTTGATTCTTAGGGTCAACAATCCAATATTCACGAACACCGGCATATTTATAAATTCTGTATTTGCGTACAAGGTCATCATCCCGATTGGTAGAGAGGATTTCAACAATCCAGTCAGGCACACCATTACAACGATTGTCGTCCAGTTTGGAAGGGTCACAGACTACCATTAAATCAGGTATTACAATATCTTCCTGAAGCTTTGCATCGACAGCCTGCAAAACTTCACATAAACCGTTCCGGACATACGCATCAATGATACCATACATACGGCTTGAAATTCTTTGATGAATTCTGCTGGGAGAAGCCATAGCGACAATTTCTCCATCCATCAGCTCCATACGCTCAGTACTGTTTTCTGAAATTTTCAGAAATTCATCTATTGTCAGTTTTTTGTTTTTTTCTGGTATCGGCATAACACTCACGCTCCTTTTCTCATTTTATGCGGCTGTTCCATCCAGCTTGATGGCTCGGCAGATTTTTATTGAAATTTTGGAAGCTCATTTGAATATCGCTTTGAACATTTACCACATGCCCAATAAACATAAGCATAATTTCCAAGCTCATCTTCTCTGATGTCAACTGTTGAGTAGTTTTCCGGCAAAATCTGTTCTGCTGCGCTACATCCTGCATTGATATGAATACAATTTGTATCTGTATTCAAAATAAAATGCAATACTTTAGGCTCAGGTGGCTGTGTAACCGGAGCTTGTGTGACCGGAACTGTTGGTGCTTCTGTAGGCGGAATTGTCGGGGACTCTGTGGGCGGTTCTGTAACAGGTTCAGTTATTATTTCTTCTGTTGTTGGTTCTTCTGTTTCTGCCTCGGAAGTACATGGATTTTCTGTTTCAGCAAAGAGAAAATTTTTTAATTCGTCAATATTTTTAATATTGTTATCGGACAAATTTTTGTTTTTATCCAAAATATGATATTCTGGTTTTATTGTATGTGATTTATCGGTTGCACTAATTTCTTTATCAGGTGTTTCATAAGTGAGAAGTGATAATGTCCATGCCCAATCTGACGGATTAATAATAGCGTTTTCCGGAAAGAACCAGATAGTAATATAATCTTCACTATTTTTGTCGTGAATCTCATATTTCCACATATCATCTTCATTTCCCTCTGTAATTGTCACATCATAACTTGTCAACTTTGCTTCTCCGGATTGCTGAAAGCCCTCTACCAGAAGCGTTCCGACAGAATCGACATACGGCTCAAAGAAGTCTGAATATAACTGAGTTGGTTTTATTTCTGCTGTTTCAGTAGTTTTTTCTTGAGTTTCCGTAATACTTTCGGATTCCGTAGTAGATACTTCTGTTTTTTTATCAGTAATAGTTGCTCTGTTAATATTTTCTATTTCCGCCTCAGTTTCTTTCTCGGTAACCGCTTCTGTTACAGGTTGCATATTCTGCGTTTCTTTTTCATATTCCATAGTTCTGGATACTTTTTTGTTTGATTTAGGAACACTAATAAGTGAAATCAAACATAAGATACCAAAAACGGCAGTTGCGATTTGTTTTCCTTTTTTCTGGAACTTTCCATATTTCCATAAAAGATATACGCCGACAGGATAAAAGAAAGTTAATACAAGAATAATTCCCCATGTCTGCTTATACCAGACACCTTCCGGATTTTCTGCAAGCTGTTTCTTTGTAAACCTATATAAGAGGTACAAGAGTGTAATAGGCAAAAACGCAATATACAGAAGAAGTTTGAGAACTTGCAATAAAAAATCGTTATTTTTCCCTTTGTTTCTCGACTTCCTTGCCATTATTATGCTCCTTTCCTCATTTCGTCTATCATGACAACTACTTTTGACTGTTCCAGAAACAGAAGGTCTTGTATCATTTCAACAAGTGTTCTCGTATCATCGGATAATTGGGTATTTCCCATTTGGGATAACTCCCTCTTTCCATCTGGAAACAGTTGTTGCGGTTAAACCAATTTCTTTTCCGACAGGGCTGTTTTTTTACCAGCTTCTCTACATAAACTTTCAAATCTGTCCCAGAACATAGACTCAACTTCTTTCATATCAGTTACTTGTTTTTAAAATGTGCTGATATAGAATATATGTAACATAACAGTCGTCCAGTGCGTTATGCGAATCAAGATCAAGCTGAAAATATTGCTTGATTGTTATTAGTTTATGATTTTCTAATTCTGTCATGTATCTTCTTGCTAATGGTAATGTATCCAGTACTTTATTAACGAGACAATATCCCAATTCAGTATAATAGAAACTTTGCAGAAAACGCATATCAAATGAGACATTATGTGCTATCAGGACAGAATTACCAATATACTTCTTGAAATTTTCAAGAATCGTTTTGATGTCTTTTCCATCAGATAACATCTCATCTGTAATGCCTGTCAGCTTTGTAATTTTCTTTGGAACACTGCCACTTATTTTTACATACTCATGAAATCTTGACATTTCTTTTCCATTACTGAATTTGATTGCACCGATTTCAATAATCTGACAGTTTTCTGGGGTAAAACCTGTTGTTTCCAAATCAAAAATAATGTAATCTTGGACAAAAGCATCACATTTTTCGTATTTTGAAATGACCATCCTTTTTGTAACAGCAGGAAGAATTTTTTTCTTTTTATAACCTGGTGGTCTTACCGTATTAATTTTTGGTCTTGTATCCGCTTCAGAAGTGATTTTCCGCTTCTTATATCCAGGTGGACGAACTGTATTAATTTTTCCCATATTTTTAACCATTTACAGGAATGTGATTCTGTTTGCACAGATTCAGCCAATCGCTATATTCCGTCAGCAGTTTCTGATATAATACACTGTCACTGATAGAACCAATCTGATTCACACTCACAAAGTTTGCATTGTCAATCAAACGACCTTTCATGTCATCTAATCTCATCAGAAAATCAAACTTTTCATCACCGATACCAACAAACTTCCAGAAAATATTATATTGTGAGGCTTCTGTAAGAATTGTTTTTGTTGCTTTTTTATCTGAATTATTCCCATCTGTAATAAAGATAACAAACGTAGGAATTTTCATCGGCTCACGTTTTGCATAACGATTCAAAATTTCCTGCATGACAGGAGCATAACAAGTTCCGCCGAAATGTTCATTTTTAGAAAGAATGACATTCTGCACATAGCCGTCAATGGTATCATAATTCACAGGGTCAAGTTCTTTATACAGATTATCAAACCAATAAAACTCCATTTCAGCATTATCATCGAAGTGCATGGCAATCGGAAAGATTCTTTCCAGAACATTTTGAACAGTACCATCTTTGTACATATTCCGCATAGAACCGGAATGGTCAAGTACAAACACAACTCTGGCAATATTGACAGAAATGTTCTGTTTCTTGACTTCCTGAGCAACAATTTCTTTCCGAAGGGAAATTTTCTGATTCAGCACAGGATTTTTTGTCAGGTTTACAGTTGGTGCTTGTGGCTGAGGTACTTGCAATTCTTGTGATACCTGTTGTTTTTTAGACTTTAAAAAATCAAACAATCCCATATTTATGCCCCTTTCTTCATTTTCTGCATAGCAAAACTCATGACTTCTACCTTATCAGCAAGAGGAAGTTCATCAAATGCTTGCATAAACTCATCTTTCATGCTGTCCCTTTGCGTTGATACTGCCTGAACAACATTTGTCTGATTACCTTGAAAATTTTGTGCCTGATTGTTAATAGAACAATTTTCGACTATTTCTGTAGGACTATCTGTTTTTCCAAGAAGATAGTCAGCAGAGCAACCTAAATATTTAGATACATCAATCAAAATTTTAGCACTAAGTCCTGTCTTACTGTTTGCAGAAACGGCGATTGTGTTCTTATTCAAACCACAAGCCTCACTTAATTCAGCAAGTGAAATATTTTTAATTTCGCACATTTTCTTAATTTTTTCAACTGTTAATTGTGGATTATACATAAAAACACCACCTTAAAATTGTTTAAATAAACGAAATACTAAAATTTTGCTTTATAATATAACCAAGCTATTTAAACCGCCAAATTTAAAAAAGCTTGCGTTAGTGTATTCATGTGTAACACTATACTTATTTATTTTAGTATACACTATTTTATGAAAAAAGTCAAATCACGCCCCTTTCCTCATTTCGTCTATCATGACGACTACTTTTGACCGTTCCAGAAGCGGAAGGTCTTGTATCATTTCGACAAGTGTTTTTGTATCATCGGATAATTGGTTATTTCCCACATTCACATGATTGCTGTTATTATCTCCGCTGATATTATTATTAATATCTCCGGTAGTTATACTTTGAGAGTTTGGCATTTCTGACCTTCCGAGAAGATAATCTATGGAACAATTAAAATAATCTGCTATTATAGCAATTTTGTCTACAGAAGGAACAGAACCATTTTTCAAGTTGCTAATAACATTTTTATTTAATCCACAATCAGTAAATAGGTTTGTTTTTGTTATTCCTGCTTGATGACATAATAAATCAATCTTATTTATCAGGATTTCAGAATTAAATTCAGGCTTCATGCAAGTTCCTCCTCCCTGAAATTTGTTGATTTTTCATAAAAATTTGGAATTGAATTTGTGAATCTCTCTAAATTCATATAAATTTAAGA
>JAFRMZ010000267.1 GCA_017430465.1 Oscillospiraceae bacterium | reverse complement strand
CTGAAATATCTGCAAAGCGGAATCAAAATCGGAATTCTGCATCAGGCAGGCGCAGAGAAGCTCAAAATTCTGGAGCAGTTTATGCAGATACATACTGTGACGGTGCGTCATGATAATTTCATACATCTGCTGATATTTCTCTTTAAGTGCCTGTTCAGCAGAAGCATCATGGCTATCATAAGCGAACAGTTCGAGCAAATCGAGCAGATGATGCATCAGATGCCAGTCTGTATCGACATCATCAGACAGAAATTTTTCAATTGCGGGATTCAGAAAATCCTGATAATTCTCATATTCAAGCGCAAGATTATACATGAAACAGCTTCTTGAACCTTCGCACTGCAAATCGAAAGAAATATCATGCAGACAACCATACAGAATCAAATCTTTATATGCTTCGTGATGATGTTGCAATAACTGAAAGCATCTGCCATGACCGGCGAGCATAAACTTTTCAAAAATTTCCTTATCTGACATAGTATCTCCTTAAAAAGCAATCCCCCATAAACGGGGGATTTGATTTTATTCAAATTTCAGCTTGACAGCATCATTTTCAGTTGCTACAAGAACTTTATGCAGAATTGTGCCGTTGTCAATCATTTCAGAAGCGATAGCATCTTCCACATGGTCACGGAGGACACGGCGGATTTCTCTTGCGCCGTAGCGTTTGCCGAAGGCTTCCGAAGCGATTTTCTCAAGAGCATCCTGCTGATATTCCAGAGAAATGCCTTTTTCGCCGAGTGGGGTTTTCATTTCATCGAGCATGAGTCCGGCAATGGAAGCATAATCTTTTTCAGTCAGCGGACGGAATACAATGATTTCATCAATACGGCTGATGAATTCCGGACGGAGGAAATCCCTGAGGGCTTTCAGAGCCTTTTCTTTAGAAATATCCTCAATTGTCTTGTTAAAGCCAACACCAGTGGATTTATCTGTTGAGCCTGCATTGGAGGTCATGCATATCACCGTATGTGCAAAGCTGACAGTTCTGCCCTGTGCATCTTCAATCTGCCCTTCATCGAGAATCTGCATGAGAATATTCATGACATCGGGGTGTGCTTTTTCAATTTCGTCAAACAGAATAACGGAATAAGGTTTTCTTCTGACTTTTTCAGTTAGCTGACCGGCTTCATCATAGCCGACATATCCGGGAGGAGAACCGATGAGACGGGCAACAGAATGTTTTTCCATAAATTCGGTCATATCAAGGCGGATTAGCGGGTCGGCCGCATCAAAGAGTTCCGAAGCGAGCACCTTAACAAGTTCTGTTTTTCCGACACCGGTAGGGCCTACAAAGATAAACGAAGCTGGGCGGATTCTCTCACTGAACTGGATACGGCTTCTTTTAATGGCTTTTGCAAGAGCATCCACAGCCTCATCCTGACCGATGACTTTAGCACGGAGACGGTCAGCAAGGCCTTTCATGCGTGCCATTTCAGTTTCAGCGATTTTGTTAGCCGGAATTCCTGTCCAGAGTTCAATAACAGCAGCAAGGTCAGCTTCTTCGACATAAATCTGACTAACTTTTTCTTCCAGCTCCTGTTTCTTCATTTCGAGACGGCTGTAAGAAGATTTCATTTCTGCAATTTTCTCGAAATCGGGGGTATCGCTTTCGGACAGTTCGGAGAGTCTCAGATTTGTATCTTCGATTTCAGCGTTTAGTTCATCAAGTTCGGTGAGTTCTTTTGCACGAATGCTTCTGTAAGCACAGCTTTCATCCAGAAGGTCAATCGCCTTGTCGGGGAGGAATCTGTTTGTAATATATCTTTCCGAAAGCACAGCGCAGAGTTTCAGCATTGCATCGGAAATTCTGACACGGTGATATTTTTCATAATATTCACGGATACCCATAAGGACATCGGCAGTTTCCTCAACAGTTGGTTCTGTCACAGTAACGGGCTGGAAACGGCGTTCCAGTGCGCTGTCTTTTTCGATATACTTGCGGTATTCCTTGAAAGTTGTTGCGCCGATGACCTGAATTTCGCCTCTGGAGAGGGCAGGTTTCAGAATATTGGCAGCATTCATAGAACCTTCGGAATCGCCTGCACCAACGAGATTATGCACCTCATCAATAAAGAGGATAACATTTCCGGCTTTGACGACATCGCCGATTAAGCCTTTGACACGGCTTTCAAACTGTCCTCGGAACTGTGTACCGGCCACAAGAGCAGTCAAATCCAGCAGATAAATTTTCTTATCCAGCAGATGAAAAGGCGCTTCTTTCGCAGCGATTCTCTGGGCGAGTCCTTCTGCGATGGCAGTTTTTCCGACACCGGGTTCACCAATCAGGCAGGGATTATTTTTAGTTCTTCTGGAGAGAATCTGCATAGCACGAGAAATTTCCCTGTCTCTGCCGATAATTCTGTCGAGTTCACCATTTTCAGCACGTTTGCTGAGATTAGTACAGTAATTGCTGAGGAATTTATAATCCTTTTCTTTTTCGGGTTTTGTTTTTTTCTGATTTTTTTCAGTCCGGCGGTTTTCACGGCTTTCACGGAAGTCACCGTTCATGGCTGAAGGTTTTCCGGAGGAAGGCATACCGGGCATTCCGCCGAACAGATGACGGAGGAAGTTGGGCATTGCGTCAATTGTACCGTTGACAGGCTCATCATTATTTGTTTCATTACTGAACTGATTCAGTTCTTCTTCCGTCAAATCCGGAATATCTTCCTGCATCATTTCCATCATACGGTCGGAGAATTCTTCCAAATCATCTTCATTGATATAATGACTTTTCAGATAATCCGAAACCTGCGGAATATTCAAATCTCTGGCGCATACCAGACAATAGCCTTCGTTTTTGCTTTCCTCACCTCTGAGGGCGGAGATAAACACAACAGCGGGTCTTTTTTTGCACTTGCTGCATAAAACCATATCTTTCTCATCCTTTCCTGCGTGAAAAAAATATTTTTCATTTTTATTAGTATAGCATATATTTTAAAACTTGTCAACTTCTATATTCTGATATTTTTTATTCACCACTGACACTGACTCTCTGAATTCTGTCATAGCCGAGCAGATAGAAAAATTTTCCATTTTTGATAACTTTTTCATATACATCCTGAATCCGGAGAACAGAAAGTTCCGTTCCGTCGAAAGCATAGCTCCGAATTCTGCCGTTATCCAGCAGATAAACAGTATTGTCCTGAATGCTGACAGTTTTACAGATATTATCAAACGTAACAGAAGCCGGAGAAACAGCTTCACCCGAAAAGAGAACCATCACGGACTGACGGCGTTCTTCATTCTTGAGCAGAATAGAAGCATACTCATCAGAAAAAGCGAAATCCAGAAGCGTGCCGGAATAATCATATACGCTGATGAGTGCGCCGGTATTGTCATAATATGCGGCTTTTGTATCGCCAATGACAAACACACCACCATTTTTCAGAGAATAAATATGCATACAGAGAGTCGTTAAAGGCTGGGTTATCCATTGCACATCGCTGTTATCGAAACGGATAGACTGCACGACAGTGACGAGTTCACCATTTTCAGCCCCGATAGTCGAGAACAGACAGCCCCCGTCCGTAAAGCTGACATCTGTCAGGCGTTCCACGCAGTCACGGTGATAAACAGATTTTCCATTGGCATCGAACACACTCAGACGACAGGCGTATGATTCCGATTCTGTCACAACAGCCACATAGCCGTTATCACTCAGAACAGCGAACAGAATTGGTTGTTCGGTTTGATTTTCGTAGAGCATTTTTTTCTGATTATCCATCCGGAAATGTGTTCCGCCGAAAGAATAAGTCAAAGCTTTTCCATGATTTGCCTGCATCACGGCATTGCTGTAGGCATGTTGCCGGCTGTCGAGCAGTTTGCCGTCCGTATCATAAATATATAAATATTTATCGCATAATACAAATAAATAATTATTTAAGAATTCTGCATGATAATCCACACCGCCTGAAACGGTCAGCAGAAAATCTCCGTCTGTTTCGGCACTTAGATTAGTATGCTGACTGTTCATCTGTTCCAGTCCGGAGAAGATTTTCTCCCGATTGAAATGAATCACCAGTGCCGTGAGCACAGCCGCCAGAATGACAATACCGGCAATCATCTGTTTTCGCCGTTTCCGTCTTTGCCGTGCCTGAATGACTTCTTCAAGATTTGCCATAATGCCATCCCCTTTCGGATAAATTAATAAAAGATTCTGTTCAGGTAGAGGCCTTGTGCAGGGGCAGTGCGTCCGGCGAGTTTCCGGTTTCGGGCATTCAGGATTTCATCCAGTTGACTGACCGGAATTCTGCCTTCATTGACATCCAGAAGCGTTCCGACCATGATTCTGACCATATTATACAGAAAGCCGTCCCCCTGTACATAGCATCGGATTTTTTCTCCGTCCGGACGGATTTCAAAGCTGTGAACCGTTCGGACAGTGTTGATATTTTCAGCGCATCCGGAGGCGCAGAATGTCTTGAAATCCTTTGTGCCGACAAAATGCTGAGCAGCTTCCTGCACCAGTTCCGGATGAAACGGCCGGCGATAGTGACAAGCCAAGTCGATAGTAAACGGGTCTTTGCTTTCGCTGTTATGAATCAGATAGAGATATTCTTTTCCTTTACAGCTAAATCTTGCATGAAAATCAGGTTCAGCATCTTCACATGACAGAATTGAAATATCTTTCGGAAGTTCGCCATTGACTCCTCTTACAAAGCCTTTGTGGTGAATCTGACTGTGCGTCTGCACGGAAAAGCAGAACTGATTGGCATGAACACCGGCATCAGTACGGGAACAGCCTTGAATGGAAACAGATTCATTCAGAACTTTGGAAACACATTTTTCCACAACTTCCTGCACGGTAATGCCGTTATTCTGAATCTGGAATCCGTGGTAAGCCGTTCCACGGTAGGCCATCATCACTTTCAGATTTCTTAATTCGCTCATGTTTCCTCATCTTTCTGCGTATCGCTTTCGGGAACGGAATTTTCATTCTGATTGAAATAAGAATCAATAAAATCGAAAATTTCCCTGTCTTGTTCCTTGATTCGTTCTGATTCTGTTCCGGAGATTTCCTGAGAAGTATCCGGCTGGTCTTCCACCGCATAGTTGACAGCAGAATTTTCTTCTGTTTCTGATTTTTCAGATTCTTCCGGAATTTCTGTATTTTCAGGAATTGTTTCTGTTTCTTCTCCGGATTCTGTAGTTTGTTCTGCCTGCGGATGTTTTTTCTCATACCAGTACAGGAAAAGCAGAATTCCCAGACAGAGAATACCGAGAAGCACACCGGGGACAAAACCTTTTGGACTGTATTTCAGGCTAATCTGATGCGTTCCGGAAGACAGCTTTACACCGGACATTGCGCCCATCACCGGAAACAGTTCAGATTTCTGACCATCAACCCAGACACTCCAGCCTTCCTCGTAGGGAATGGAAAGATACAGCATACCATCCTGAGAAGCATTGACTGTTCCGGAAAGATTAGTATCTGCAAAACTGGTAAGTGTAAGTCCGCCGTTTTGAATGGCTTCATAGCCCTTGTTCAGAACATCTTCATTCAACTGATAGAAATAAATATTGACATCGCCGTTTTTGGCTTCTTCTTTCATGGTACATTTGAGATTAATCAGTGCACCTTCCTCGAAATAGCCTAAAGGTGTGATATACGGCTGACGGCTGATATTATATTTATGAATCAGGTCGCCGTTATTTTCTCTGACTTCTAGCTGGTCAGCATTCTTGACTTTGGCGTATGCATAGGCCATGCCTTTCTGAACTGTTGTATAATTATATTTCAAGAATCGTTCATCGCCGGCATCGTTCTGCAACTGATAATGATATGCACCATACGATTTTCTGGTGACATCAAAACCCTTATGCCCGACATGAGTAATATCAATCTGTGTGAACAAGTCCTCATTCACGCCGGTGATATTCCGGAACAGTTCGTTCTGTGTCTCGAAAGGGTTATCCTGTTCAGGAAGTTCATAATCTGCCATAGATTCGGGCATCATGAAACCGAGGCCGAGCAGATAATCATTTTCATACATGGAACATTTTTCAGTACTTGCGACTTCGTGCATGGAAACAGTATCTGCACTGTAGGCATCTCTTGCGATAATATATCTCACATCCAGAAGCAGATTAGCCAGAGGCGAAGTATTGCAGTAGAAATAACGGTTGCTCCCTTCTGCGCCGAGCAGTCCTATTTTTCTGACAAATATCGAAATATCCTCATTTGCCATAGAGGAGAACTGCGCCACGCCGTTATAATAATACAGTGACGGGTCATTGAGAGTATACCATGTTGTAATTTCACTTCGATGGAACAAATCGCTTTCATCCTGCTGATTGACCAAAGCTTCCACTTCATCAAATGCTGTTGGATAGCTGGTATAAGAAGAACTTCCGACAGTATCCACACCACGGACTGCCTGACCACTCATTTCAAATGCAAGCACAGCAGCAAGCAGAATCTGAACAATATTTTTAGGAATAAATTTCCGTAGAAGAATTACAAGCAAATAAGCTGTTCCCAGCCAGATACAGGATAATACAAATTTATGTCCGTCATCTTCCTGCACGCTGGAAATCGAACCCACATAGCAGAAGATACCGCCGGAAGCTATCATTGCCCCCCACTGCCAGAGACTCAGTTCTTCTTCCAGAAGTACCTGATACGCCCGATAAGCCATAATCAGCATCACGAATGAGAACAGGAATGAAAAACGATACGGAATCATATTAGTAAAATGAAAGCCGTGCCAGATAAAATTCAGATAGTTCAT
>JAFRMZ010000266.1 GCA_017430465.1 Oscillospiraceae bacterium | reverse complement strand
TGGAAGTCCCTGAAAAATATCGCTTTCCGGGCAGAAATTACTGCACTGTCACAGAAAGCTGAATTGTCAGAGGCATGTCTTTTTCGGGCTTGATGCCGGCATTTTCAAGCAGGTCTTGTATGCCTATCACGTCCGCCTTTGCAGAAAGCATTTCATCAATCGCACATAAGCATTGCTTTTCGATAAGCCTTTGCAGAGTGCTGTTGAGTTCGGGCGTTCCGGTTCTGACAATGACGTGATAATTTATTTTCTGATTTTCAATTTGCTTTTCTGTCCGACAGCTCCGGATTAAGGTTTCCTGTTCGCCGTCAGGAGTCTGAAGCGTGATTTTGAAATCGCCTGTATTTCTTCTGAGCCAGTACATGCCTTTTACAGCGAAATCAGAAAGTTCCGTACATCTGCCGTCTTTGTGGAGCAGTACCAATGAAGGAACGTTCTGACCAGCTTTCTGGACGGGGAGCAGAGCCGTTTCCCAGATGCCGTGCCATTCGTTCAAAGCCGTGGCGAGTTCGGTAGTGCTTAACAATCCGTTCTGTTCCGACATGCGGATTTGATGAATCAGTCCGGCATTATCGGGAGTCTGAAAATATTCTTCCGGCTTGGCATAGAGTACCTTACAGGCCGGAGAAAGTCCGTTCTGAAATAATAATTCTTCCGCCGGATTGAGGGTGCATGTGCCGTCAAGACATAATAATTCCGTATGGCCGATAAAAACTTTTCCGCCGTTTGCAGATTCCTCCTGACGGAGTACTTCTGCGATGCTGATGCCCTCTACCGGAGCAGTCAGATTCTGATTGAAATCCTGCGTATAAAAGCTTAACTTTCCGTTGCAGGTCAGACCGATAGCCTGTGTATACAGTCTGTCGGAAATCGTTTCGGAAGTGCATCCCGTGCAGAGCAGGTACAAGCCAATCACGGAAAGTTTAAGAAATTTCATACGAATGCTCCTTTTTATGAATGCTTCGGAGAAACTGCCTTGTTCTGAGAATCAGCGGAATGATGACAGTCAGTATCGGCAGTGACCAGAAAATGATATTTTCCAGAACGGCACTTTTGAAGAAATAAGCCAGAATCAGCATGAAAATCAGAGATACCGGCGCAGACCATTTTTCTGTAATAGGATACATCTGTTCTGAGATATGCTCCACAATTCCGGTTTGCAGAGTGGTGTGCATAATGTGAAGCATCACGAATACCAGAATATACAGAGCATCGGCTCTCTGCCCCTGCAATGGCTGGGATAATGCTGTCAGTGTAAAAAACGGGTAGCCGTTCAGATACATCAGTCTTCCTCCGGCGGTAATGCTGAAAAATAAAATCAGAATGCAGAACATTGCCTTTGCAATTAAATAGAAATTTACAGCAATATTTTTATGATTTCGGATAGTATCTGATAATATCCATACTGCACCCAGTTCACCGCTTAGAGAAAAATATGTCCGGATACCTGACAGAAAATTATCCGTCTGGAAAGAAATCCGGCTGAGGTCAGCTCTGCGCCATGCGCCGAGAATCAGCACAATGACCGAAATCACAAACAGACTCATCACAATGGGCGCAGTTCTGGCGGTAGCACGCAGACCGGCGGAACTGGTATAGAAACAGGTTAGTGCTATCAGAACAGAAGCCGTCAGCTTTCCGGAAGCCGGCAGAAGCTGCGGAGGCGTAGCCTCCCATAGCTGTGAAAAACCATTTGCACCGCATATCAGAAAAAATAAAATATAGAAAATGCCAAGCAGTTTATGAGCTTGTATCTGATTGGTGAATGTGTCCGGATGCAGTGCCAGCATCGGCAGACATAGCAGAATCTGTATCAGACATGCCGTAGCGGATGAAATTATCTGGCTGCTGCCGTAAAGTGAGGGGATGCATATCACCGACCATGCTCCGGATAAAAATAAAACAGCGGTCAACTGATGATTATGAATTTTGTTCATGATATTCCTCCACGGTAAAATTACCGGACTGCATACGATGAAAATTCACTCTTGTTGCAACATCACGCATCGCATGTCGATAGAACGGCGCAAGCGGTGCTGTTGCCGGAAATCCAAACGTTTCCGTTGCACAGAGATTATACAGAACAGCCATTCCCAGCAGTCCAATGCCGAATATCCCCCATAAGCCTCCGGCAAGGATGAATAATAAGCGCATGACGGTAATCGGGGCATTCAGGTCAGGAGTGACAAATCCGGCAATGACGGAAATCGCCGTCATCGTCAGCATGGGAGTGCTGATTAATCCTGAAGATACTGCTGCATCTCCGATAATCAGTCCTGATACGATACTTACTGCACCGCCGACAGATTTCGGCAGACGAAGTCCGGCTTCTCGGATAATTTCATACATAAGAAGTACAAAGACCGTTTCTGTCGGCAGTGACAGAGGGGCTTTTTTTTCGGCATCTGTCAGAATCAGAATCAAAGTGCTGTTGAGCAGTTCCGGATGATGCATACTTACTGCAATATATAAGGCCGGAAGAAGGACTGCTGTCAGAAATGCGCCGTATTTGACCCAACGGCTGAAAAAAGCATAATAGGGTTTGTGATTGTAATCATCCAGCGTCTGAAAATTTTCGATAAATAATTTCGGAATCACCAGTGCAAACGGTGTGCCGTCAATCAGCAGAACGACTCTGCCTTCGAGCAGTTTGGAACAAAGGACATCCGGACGCTGACTCAGACTGACACTGTCAAACAAACTTCCTCGGCATTTTTCCAGAAACGGCTGTAGATAGCCGGAAGATAAAACGGTATCCAGCCGGACAGATGCCAGCTCTTTTTTTATCTGCCGGAGAAACTGCGGAGGAACTCTGTCTGTCATCCAGCAGAGACAAATATCTGTCCGGCTCAGATTTCCGGCTGTAGAAAGCTCAAATTTCAGAAGCGGTGTTTTCATTCTCCGGCGGATGAGTGACATGTTTGTCCGGACAGTTTCCGTCAGGCCGTCATGTGCGCCGTAGAGGTTGGCTTCTCCGGAAGGTTCACTGACGCTTCGCTTGTCATAGCCCTGCACACCGTAAGCAAGCGCAGTCTGCCGGCCTTCGGCAAGCAGAACCGCAAAACCGGAATATAACAGCCGGAATATATCTTCATAGTTCCGGACAACAGGCCGGTCAAGGGATAATAATAAATCATTCTGGATATACTGAAATAAAGCCTCGCTGTCACTCTGCACAGGAATGCCTGTCAGCGGTTCGATAACCATTTCGCTCATGACTGCTGTGGATAACATGCCCTCACAGCCAAGTACGGCGCAGGCAATGCCTCCGATAGTTATCCGGTTGATGAGAATATCAGAACTGTTTGCACAAATCTGCCGGATTTCGGCAAGAATTTCTTCCAATGTACCGGAAATATTTCTGGATTCTTTTGTCATGCCGTTCACCTCCTGTATTTAACATGCCCCGTTCTGAAAAAATTATACGGTTTTTTCAGGAGAATCTGAAAAAACTGTTGCATTTTCAGGAATTTTATGGTATACTGGAAATAACCGGAATTTTTCCGAAAATCAGAAAGGAAATAAATATGAAACATCAGTTAATTGCTCTGCTGGCAGTTATGACAGTATCTCTGACAGGCTGTGCAAATCTGCGAAACAAAGGTGAAAATCATGTGATTAATATGGCTGAAATCGGAATTCCCGAAACAACTGAACCGCCGACAGAACCGGCCTTTTATCCGGCGGATGTCAGTATTGCCGCAGTAGGGGACAATTTGATTCATACCTGTGTATACAAGACGGCTTCTGCCCATTCCGCAGACGGCGTTGTCTACGATTTCCATTACTGCTATGACGGAATCGCTGACAGAATCGCAAAGGCAGATTTGGCTTTCATCAATCAGGAAACACTTATCTGTAACGGAAAACTAGAGCTTTCCGGCACAAGAGTGAATTTCAATTCGCCCGTGGAACTGGGATATAACCTCGCAGATATAGGCTTTGATGTTTTTAATATGGCAAACAGCGATGTACTCGACAAAGGCGCAGAAGGTCTGGGATATACGCTCGATTACTGGGATGCGCTTCGGAAAGACTATCCGGATGTGACCGTGCTGGGCGCATACCGGAATCAGGAAGATATGCAGAATTACCGCATTGTCGAAAAAGACGGCCTGAAAATAGGCTTTCTGGGATATACAGAGCATACAAACGAACGGTCACTTCCGGAAGACAGCGAAATGATTGTGCCCTATATCGGCGACAGCAGTTTGATGCAGATGCAGATTCAGGAACTTTCCCCGCAGGTGGACTGCCTGATTGTTTCTATGTACTGGGGACAGCCGGATACACATACTGTAGATGACTCTATTCGGGAATTGGCGCAGAAAATGATTGACTGGGGTGCAGATGTCATTCTCGGTACAGGTTCACATACCCTTCAGACAATGGAATATCTTACCAGAGCAGACGGCTCAAAAGGTTTTGTATTCTATTCCCTCGGCAATGTCATTTCCGGACAGACGGATAATTTCAACATGGTCGGCGGGCTGGGAGAATTTCATGTCTGCCGTGATACTGACGGCAATATCACTATCGAAGATGTCGGCCT
>JAFRMZ010000265.1 GCA_017430465.1 Oscillospiraceae bacterium | reverse complement strand
GCAGTCAGGAGGCACTTTCTTGAATTATATTGATTTTCATGTTCATGCCTTTGCTGATAAAATTGCAGAAAGAACTATCCGTTCTTTAGCTGAAACTGCGAAGGAAGCTCCCGAAACAAACGGGACACTTTCTGATACTGAACAAAAAATGTATAGCTGGAAGATTGACGGCTTTGTTCTGCTCTCAATAGCCACAAAACCAACACAGCATCTTGTCTGCAATAACTGGGCGGTATCCTGCAAGTCAGAACATATATTTCCGTTCGGGAGTGTTCATCCGGACGGAGATGATGTCTTTCAGGAACTGGAGCGAATCAAGCAGTTAGGTCTGTACGGAGTCAAACTGCATCCGGATTATCAGGGCTTCTATGCCGATGAAGAACGCATGTTCCCGATTTATCGGAAATGTGGAGAATTAGGCTTGCCGATTCTGTTTCATGCCGGTGTTGACCCGATATGTCCCGAAGATATTCACTGTACTCCAAAGATGGCCGTCAGAGCACTGGAATCCGCACCGGATACGACTTTTATTCTGGCACATCTGGGAGGAAATCAGCTCTGGAACGAGGTGGAATCCATCTTAGCAGGAAATTTTGAAAATCTCTATCTGGATACAGCCGTTATCGGCCGGCACATGCAAGATGATGATTTATTATTCCGGATTATGGAAAAACACGGTTATGATAAAATTCTGTTTGCAAGTGATTGCCCGTGGGACAATCCGGCAGTCACGGCTGAGAAAATCAAGCGACTGGGGCTGACTCCGGCGCAGGAACATGCAGTTTTTGCCGGAAATGCCGAACGGCTTTTAAATCTGTAAAAAAATCAGCACGGCGGAATGTTCTGCTGTGCTGATTTTTGAGTTTTCAACATTTGCACGTTGGAATGTTGAAAACTATCTTTTATGAAACAGTTTTCAGCTCCGTTTCTGGATAGTAATAAGCTAAGATTTCCCGATAATCTGCGCCGTTCTGTGCCATCACGTTCGCACCGTACTGACTCATGCCGACATCATGGCCGTAGCCGTAGGTTGTGAAAATAAAATTTTTATCTTCATAACGAACTTGAAATACTGCTGACCGCAGTCCGAAAATTGTTCTTAGCTCCTGTCCGGTGAAAATGCTTGTCCCGACCGGTATCTGCAAAACAGTTCCGGCTTCGGAACATTCCGCCTCACCGAACCAGTGTGCAGTATCCGTTCCCAGAAACAGACCCTCTCTCGATGCCGAAAGCATGTCCCTGACCTGTTCAGCCGTATAAGAAACTGTCTGTTCAAACTGCGGAGCAGTTTTGTCAGCACTGCTGTCAACAGACTGAAGATAGGCAATTTCGCTCCCCCAGACATTTTTTGCAGATTCTGTCTTTCCACCGGACATGGCATGAAATGCTGCAATAATCGGCTCGTCCTGATACAGCAGAATTTCATGAAGAACAGAATCAACAGCTTCTTCAAGTTTCTGATAATTCTGCTGAAACTTGTCGGCATATAATTTCTGAAGTTCTTCTTTGGTGTAAAAAGCCTGATACTGACTGGCATCATCAGAGAAGTCTGCGCCTTTGAGTTCCGGACGGCGGTCAGCGAGTTCCTTCTGACGTTCGGCGTAGGTATGCGCCGCAACTGCCTGCGCTTTGAGGGCTTCCGGCTCAAATGTGACCGGCATTTCCGCACCCACTGCGCCAATCAGATACTCTCTGACGGGAACTTCCAGAATTTCGCCGGAATCGGTATCCAGTACATGATAAACTTCCGGTTCTGACGGGGATTCCGAAGCAGTCTCTGTTATTTCTTCCGGATTTTCATCCGAAACCGGCTGTTCTGCGCTGAACATTCTGGCCGGAATCAAAGGCATCAGCGTCATGAGCAGGCAAAGAAATCCATACAGCATCAGTTTTTTTTTCATGAAAAATCACTCCTGTCTGATTTTATTTTTTTGCAGTTAGATTCTCCCTCTTGACTTGCTATGCAAAAAATGCTATAATATAAGCTAAAGATATATCCAAATACAAGGAGGCAATATTACAATGAGCAAGATGTTTTCAAATGCTGATATGCAAAATCTATGCAAGGATTTAGAAAAACATTCCAGAATTGACCAGCAGTTATATCAGAAATTTCATATTAACAGAGGACTCCGTAAAAGTGACGGGACAGGTGTGCTTGCCGGTATTACCAATATCTGCAATGTACATGGCTATGTCGTGAACGAAGGCGAAGTCGAAGCCATTCCGGGTGAACTTATCTACCGTGGCTATGATATTTATGACTTAGTCCACAATGCCGAAAAGGAAAACCGCTACGGCTATGAAGAAACTGCTTATTTATTATTATTCGGCAAACTGCCGACACATGACCAGCTTGAGGCATTTCAACAGCATCTTTCTATACAGAGAGCTCTGCCGTCCGGCTTCGTTGTCGATATGATGATGAAAGCTCCCTCTAAGAATATCATGAATAAACTGGCACGCTCCATTCTGTCTTTGTATTCTTATTATGATGCTGACTGCGAAAGCACCAGCCTTGAAGATGAAATGCGGACAGCCGTCAGCCTGATTGCCAAAATGCCTATTATGATGGTGAATGCCTATCAGGTAAAACGCCGTCATTTCGATAATCAGACACTGTATATGCACCCCCTCAGACCAGAGGAGAAAACTGCGGAAACCATTCTGTCTATGCTCCGTCCGGACAGACAGTACACCAGAGAAGAAGCTCAGCTTCTGGACTGCCTGCTGATGCTCCATGCCGAACACGGAGGCGGAAACAATTCTACTTTTACATGCCGTGTGCTGACTTCTTCCGGAACAGATGCCTATTCGGCTTATTCTTCAGCAGTCTGCGCCCTCAAAGGGCCAAAGCACGGCGGTGCAAATATCAAAGTATCTGCTATGCTGGAAGATTTCAAAGCCAATGTCAAGCACTGGGATAATGAAGGCGAAGTCGCTGACCACATCCGGAAAGTGCTCCGCAAGGAAGCCGGTGACGGAAGCGGTCTGATTTACGGTATGGGTCATGCAGTCTATACCCTCTCTGACCCCCGTGCCGTGATTCTCAAAAGAAAAGCGTTCAAGCTTGCCGAGGGAAAAGAAATTGAAGCAGAATTCCATCTGCTGGATACTATCGAGAGACTTACCCCTGCTATCATGAAAGAAGAAAAAGGTACAGAAAAAACATTCTGCGCCAATGTCGATATGTATTCCGGACTGGTTTACAGAATGCTCCAGATTCCGGAAGATTTATATACACCTCTGTTCGCCGTTTCCAGAATGGCAGGCTGGTCGGCACACCGTATGGAAGAACTTATGACCGGCGGAAGAATTATCCGCCCCGCTTACAAGGCTATCCCCAAAAAGAAAAAATATATCCCGATTTCGGAAAGATGAAATTTTTAAAAAAACTACTCTGTCCCTTATTTTCGCTGATGCTGACGGGCTGTTCTGTCAGCATCAATGTCGATACCATGCTTACCCCCCCGAAGCTCAGTGGTGAACAGGAACAGATTTATCAGGCACTTCAGGAGGCCGAAGGCTCTGACATCCGGCTGAAATATCCCAGAAGCGGAAGCTATCTTTCCGCTTTTATCATTGCCGATATTGATAACGAAGCCGGCGAAGAAGCAATTGTATTCTATGAAAAAAATTCAGTCAGCGGTCTGCGGATTAATATCCTCGATAAAATTGATGGCAGATGGCAGTCTATCTGTAACAGAAACGCCGAAGGCTCGGAAATCGAAAAAGTAATGATTTCCCAGCTCGGAAGCAGTGACAGAATGAATATTATTGTCGGCTACAGTACCGCAAATCAGTCAGAAAAATATCTTTCTGTCTATACCTATCAAGATAATTATCTTGAACAGCCTCTTACCCACAGCTATGCCTTGTTCGATGTCGCCGATACCGGCGGAATACATCCGGACCTGATTCTGCTCGGCGCAGTCAGCACTGCAGAACCGGCTTATGCTGCTGTCTACCGGCTTGCCGAAGATGACCGCTATTATGAATATAAATTCCAGTTTTCTGATAATTATACAGATTATCAGCAGTTGATTTACGGAAAGCTTTCCGATGACAGAATCGCCCTCTATGTTGATGCTGCTACTGGTACAGCAAATTTACAGACCGAAATCCTCTGTCTGGAAGCTTCTTCTGATTCTGATACAGAATCTGAACTCCGGCTTGTGAATCTGCTCCAGCGATGCGGAAAATCCGCAGAACAAACCATCCGCCGTGCCGGCCTTGTTTCGATGGATATTGATAATGACAATATTCCCGAAATTCCTGTTCAGCAGGTGTTCACCGGCTATGAATCAGCTCCGGAATCTGAACAGATTCGGCAGACAAACTGGCTTAGAATGCAGGAAAATCAGATTTTTACAGAATATGAAAGCTATTATAACATCAATGACGGCTATCTGTTTATTCTTCCCGAACAATGGCAGAATCATGTCACTGTCATGAACAATATGACCGAAAATGAAATCCAGTTCTGTGCCTATCACGCCGATGAACCCGAAAATCTGCCTGTTCTGCTCAAAATTTATATCGCTTATGATGATGCTGACCGGAATGACCATCTTCATGCCGGCTATCAGTTGTTACATACTAAAGGAACAGCAAGCTATCTTGTCAAAACCGAACCGGATGACCCGCTTTCCGTTTCGACAGGAGAGATTCTGCTGTGCTTTCAATTTTCAGATTAATGCATGAAAGGAGTATTTCTGATTATGAAACGTATTCTTGTCTGTGAGGATGAAGATGTAATTCGGGACTGCGTTGTGATTAATCTTAAACGTGCCGGCTATGACGTTGTGGATGTCAACTGCGGTGAAAGCGCACTCCAGAAGTTTGAAGAAGAAAACGGCAATTTTGATATTGTCCTGCTGGATATTATGATGCCCGGCATTGACGGTTTCACGGTCTGCAAGCGTCTCAGAGAAAAAAGCTCTACGCTCGGCATTATCATGCTGACCGCCAGAACACAGGAAATGGACAAGGTCAGCGGTCTGATGATTGGCGCAGATGACTATATCACCAAACCGTTTTCACTTTCTGAACTCACCGCCCGTGTGGATGCTATCTACAGACGTGTCTGCATGAGCTTCAATTCTGATGAGAAAAGCCCTGTTATTGAATCAGGCCCTTTTACGCTCAATCTCAAAAGCCGGACGGTCGCCAAAAACGGCGTGCCTATTAACCTGACACAAGTTGAATACCAGATTCTTGAATACTTTATGAATAATAAAAATACTGCACTTGACAGGGCAAGTATTCTGAATCACATCTGGGGCGAAAACTATTACGGCGATTATAAAATTGTAGATGTCAATATCCGCAGAATCAGACTAAAAATTGAAGATGAACCTTCTTATCCGGAATATATAGAAACTATCTGGGGCTACGGCTATAAGTGGAATGATAAAGTTTAAAAAAAATACCGTCAAGAAAAGAAGCATCACACAGCGATGGATTACCAATAATCTCGCAGTTGTGGTGTTAATCATGATTTCTATCATGCTTGCGTTTGTCTATGCAATCCAGACATTCTACTATGCCAGCGCACGGCAGACCCTTACCGGCGAACTCACCTCGATTGTGAATCTGCTTAACCGCTATGCGCAGGATTCCGAAACAAATCTTTCTTCAGAAATGCGAAGCACGTTCGAGAGCTTTTCTGCAAAAGACAAAATGGAACTCATGGCTGTGAATTCTAAAGGCCGTGTGGTGTTGACATCCTCCGGATTTTCACCTTCTGCCGGCACAACAATTCCGGATTATGAGAATCTTCTCAGCGGAGGAGACGGCTATTGGGTCGGCAAAGCGGAAAATCAGGAAAAAATAATGGCTGTCTGTGCAGATATTTCCTCATTCAGCAGTGAATATCATGCCGTTCGGGTCGTATGCTCCTTGACAGAAATCGACAGGGCAGTCGGGACGGTTATCATCGGTGCGACAATTGTCTGTTCTATGATTCTGCTGATGCTCGTGCTGACCGGAATCTACTTTGTCGGAAGCATCATCAAGCCGATTGCACAGGTCAGCAATATGGCCGGAAAGTTCGCAAAAGGTGATTTTTCAAGCCGAATCCGCTATGAAGATTCTGACGAAATCGGCGATTTGTGCAAAGCTATCAATCACATGGCAGATGAACTCTCTACGGCCGAAGAAATGAAGAACGAATTTATTTCTTCTGTCTCGCATGAGTTAAGAACCCCTCTGACAGCTATCAAGGGCTGGGCGGAGACTATCTCCTATGCCGACAACGACCCTGAAACTGTCCGCAAAGGCATGAACGTCATCGTCAACGAGACAGCAAGGCTTTCTCAGATGGTCGAAGAACTTCTCGATTTCTCCCGTATGCAGAGCGGTCACTTTACGCTCCAGAAAGCAACCATGGATGTGCTCGCCGAGCTGGGCGATGCCGTGCTTATCTACATGAATAAAAAAGTTCAGGATAATATCAGAATCGAATATGATGAGCCGGAAATGCTTCCGTTCGTCTACGGCGACAAGAACCGAATCCGGCAGGTATTTATTAATATTATTGATAATGCCGTGAAATATTCCGACCCCGGCGGACATGTGCGAATCAAGGCGTTTGAACAGAACGGAAATGTCTGTGTCAGCGTTTCGGATGACGGATGCGGTATCAAGGCTTCTGACCTGCCAAAAATCAAGACAAAATTCTACAAGCCAAATCATACGAGACGAGGTTCGGGAATCGGGCTTGCTGTCGCAGATGAAATTATTTCCGAACACGGCGGTTCTATCGACATCACCAGCGAAGAAGGTGTCGGAACAACGGTTCTGATAACGCTTCCGCCGGAATCGCATGAAATTTGAAAGATAAAATATTATAGTAAGGGTGTGAATTTATGAGCGAAGAAATCAAACAGAATCCCGATGCCTGCCCCATGAATCCCCATAAAAGCAAAATCGGCGGTCAGGCTCTTATCGAGGGCGTTATGATGAAAGGTGCTTACAAAGGTGCAATGGCCTGCCGTCTGCCGGACGGCTCTATTGATGTCGAAACGTGGGACTTGAAAGGCGGTGGCAAAAATAAGCCTTGGTATCGGAAAGTCCCGCTTGTCAGAGGATGCTACAGCTTTGTCTTTTCCATGATTGACGGCTATAAATGCCTCATGAAATCCGCAGAAAAACAAATGACCGAAGAAGAACTCGAACAGGAAGAACAGCCTTCTAAATTTGAAGCTTGGCTTGATGCCCATTTCAGCGAAAAAACAGTCGAAGCTATTATGATGATTGGTATGGTGCTCGGTGTTGTGCTGTCTCTTGCACTGTTCCTGTTTCTGCCGAAATGGGTTGTCGGTTTGATTAAGCCCCTCACGGCGAACAGAGTGATTCAGTCATTCTCAGAAGGTATTTTAAAAATTATTATTTTCATCGGCTATATGGCCGTTACCAGTATGATGAAAGACATCCGGAGAACTTATGAATATCACGGCGCAGAACATAAGACAATCGCCTGTTTGGAAGCCGGCCTGCCCTTGACGGTCGAAAACGTGCAGAAACAAATCCGTCTGCATCCCCGATGCGGAACAAGCTTTATCTTCCTGACACTGTTTATCAGCATTCTGGTGATGTGCTTAGTGCCGTTTACGATTCCGTGGCAGAGGTTTCTGTGCAGTCTTTGTCTGCTTCCGATAACTGTCGGCTGTTCATTTGAGTGCATCCAGTTCGCCGGAAGAAGCAACGGCGCAGTTGCAAAATTTATTTCATGGCCGGGGTTACAGCTCCAGCGGATTACCACAAAAGAACCGGACGCTTCGCAGATTGAAGTAGCTATCGAAGCAATGAAACCCTGTATTCCGGAGAATCTTGAGGATGACTTATGGTAAATGCTGAATTCGTCCGGATGCTCGAAACTGCCGGCATTCCGGATGCTGATTTCGATGTGAAATGCATTATGGAACAAGTCACCGGAAACCGCCTCGCTTCTGAACTGCATCCCGAACAGAAACAGCAGATTCTCAATATGATTCAGCGCAGAAGCAAGGGCGAACCCTTGCAGTACATTCTCGGCGAATGGGAATTCTATGGCCTGAGGATGTTTGTCGGAAAAGGGGTGCTGATTCCCCGTCCCGATACGGAAATTCTTGTCGATACGGTTCTTGACTGGTGCAAAGGCAAATCCGGACTCAAAATTCTGGATTTATGTACCGGTTCGGGATGTATTGCACTCGCCCTGAAAAAATATCTTCCGGATGCAGAAATTTCGGCTGTCGATGCCAGTGAAACTGCACTGTCCTATGCAAGAAGAAATGCAGAATATCATCATCTGGAAATTGCATTTCATCATGCGGATGTTCTGGATAAAGATTTTGCGGAACAGTTTCAGGATTGTGATATTATCGTCAGCAATCCGCCGTATCTGACCGGACAGGAAATGCAGGAGCTTCAGACAGAAGTCAGGCATGAACCGGCGGTTGCACTTCTGGGCGGTTCGGACAAGGACGGAACATATTTCTACAGAAAAATCACAAGTATCTGGAGAGAGGCCATCAAATCCGGCGGTCTGCTCGCTTACGAAATCGGCTGGAAACAGGCCGGCCGTGTCAGTGAATTTCTGAATTCCAATGCCTTCCGTCAGATTCAGGTTATTCAGGATTACGAACAGAGAGACAGAGTCGTCACCGGAGAAAAAATTTAAAAAATTTTCAGTTATGCAATTTCTGAACATCTCATGTGCTATAATATAATCATGATATAGATATGATGAACTTGATTCAGGAGGTTTTTATTATGGCAAAAGCAAAAACAGAAAAGAAAACAACAAACGGTATGTATCAGGCACCGTCTTCATCCGAAGAAAAAAAGGCTGCTCTTGAACATGCTATCAAAATGATTGAAAAACAGTTCGGACAGGGTGCTGTCATGCGTCTTGGCCAGCAGGCAAAAATGAATGTCGATGTCATCCCCACTGGTTCGATGACACTTGACCTCGCACTTGGTGTCGGCGGTGTGCCACGGGGCAGAATTATCGAACTCTATGGCCCTGAAAGCTCCGGTAAAACGACTGTAGCACTCCATATCGTCGCAGAAGCTCAGAAAATGGGCGGTGAAGCCGCTTTCATAGATGTGGAACATGCGCTTGACCCGAAATATGCCAAAGCCCTCGGTGTCGATATTGACAGACTGTTAGTATCTCAGCCGGACAGCGGTGAACAGGCTCTCGAAATCGCAGAATCTCTCGTCCGTTCCGGTGCAATTGATGTGCTTGTTGTCGACTCTGTTGCCGCTATGACAACCAAAGCCGAAATTGACGGCGAAATGGGCGATAATCATGTCGGACAGCTCGCCCGCCTGATGTCGCAGGCAATGAGAAAATTAACTTCTGTTGTTTCCAAAACCGGATGTGTTGCCATTTTCATTAATCAGATTCGTGAAAAAATCGGCGTTCTGTATGGCAATCCGGAAACAACCCCCGGCGGTCGTGCCCTGAAATTCTACGCTACTGTCCGCATGGATGTCCGTAAAGGTGAAATCATCAAAGAAAACGGTATGCCCATCGGCAACAGAATGAAAGTCAAAATCGTTAAAAATAAAGTTGCTCCGCCGTTCCGTGAATGCGAATTTGATAATATCTACGGAAAAGGCATTTCCAGAACAGGCGAAATCATGGACTTGGCTGTCGAACTAGATGTCATTCAGAAAAGCGGTTCTTGGTTCAGCTATAACGGACAGAAATTAGGTCAGGGACGAGACAACGTCAAGCAGATGCTCGCCGACGATGAAAATTTCAGAAAGGAAGTCGAGGCAAAAATCCTCGAACACATGAGCGAACTCGATATGACTGCCACAAATTCTACGGAAGATGATGCAAAAGCTCTCGCTTCGGATGCGCTTCACTCTATCAGTTCACTGGAAACTGCTCCGGAAAACTCTGTCAGCATTGATGTCGATGCAGAGGACGATTTCGAGGAATTCGACCCGACAGAATAAATCATGAAAATTACCGAAATTATCAGAAAAAAAACTTATTATGAAGTATACGCAGGGGACGCCGTCTACGAAATAGACGGCGAACTTCTGCGTCAGTATCATATTCAGGAAGGCGAAAGCCTTGATGAAGATACACTCGAAGAACTGCATAAGAAATCCCGTTTCCGGCGGGCTTACCGAAGGGCATGTTATCTGCTCGATGACAGAGATTATTCTTATTGCATGATGTATCAGAAATTAATGCATACTTATCAGGATAAAGAACTTTGCATCAGCGTAATGGAACAGCTCGTGCAGTGCGGTGCAATCAATGACAAACGCTATGCCCGAAAACTTGCAGAATATCTTGTCGAGCGCAAACATTACGGCATTTACAGAATCCGTCAGGAACTTCTGCGCAAAGGTATCGACAAGGATTTGACAGAAACCTGCGTCAGAAATCTGGAAGAACAGTCTATGGAATATCTTCCGGATGTGCTCGCTAAAAAATATGGCAGTCAGCTCACTGACCCCGCAGATTTTAAAACCAGAGATAAAGTCATCGCCGGCATGAGCCGGCTCGGCTATGATTATTCCAGTATCAAAAAAGCTGTCGAAGATTATTTTCAGAATACAGAACAGGACGAAAAATCCTGAAAGGAGACATGTTATGGCAATTAAAGTCGGAATGGTTTCGCTCGGATGCGATAAAAATTTAGTCGATTCAGAACGAATGCTCAAAAAATTACGCACACACGGCTATGAACTTGTGACAGAGTTCGGCGATTCAGATGTCGCTGTTGTGAATACCTGCGGTTTCATTCAGTCAGCCAAAGAAGAAGCTATTGAGACTATCTTGGAAATCGCAAAGCTCAAAGAAGAAGGCAAGGTCAAGAAATTAATCCTGACCGGATGCCTTACAGAACGCTACAAAGAAGAAGCCGTCAAGGAATTTCCCGAAGCAGATGCCGTTATCGGAATCGGCGATAATAAAGATATTGTCGAAATTCTGGATAAAGTTCTGCACGGCGAAAAAATTGTCAGATTCTCTCCGAAAACAGATGTCGAAATGACCGGAGACAGAATTATTTCTACTCTGCCGTTTTTCTCCTATCTGAAAATTGCAGAAGGATGCTCAAATCGCTGTACTTACTGCGCTATTCCCATGATTCGTGGAAAATTCCGGAGTGTTCCGATGGAACAGATTCTTGCTGAAGCCGAACAGCTTGTCTCTTATGGTGTGACGGAACTGAATATCATTGCGCAGGATGTCACCCGTTACGGCGAAGATTTATATCATGAAAACAAACTCTGCGAACTTCTCACAAAGCTATGTCAGATTCCAGATTTGAAATGGATTAGATTATTATATTGCTATCCGGAAAGAATTACAGATGAATTAATCGAAACTATCGCAAGAGAAGACAAGATTCTGAAATATATCGACATGCCGATTCAGCATTCTGATGATAAAGTGCTTAAACGTATGAACCGCCCGACCACAAATAAAAGCCTTCGGGAACTGATTCAGAAGCTGAGAAACAGAATTCCTGAAATTGTTCTCAGAACGACTCTGATTACAGGCTTCCCCGGCGAAACTGAAGAACAGTTTAATCATCTCGCCGAATTCGTTCAGGATATGAGATTCACAAGACTGGGCTGTTTCGCCTACTCTCAGGAGGACGGCACGCCAGCCGGAAACTTCCCTGACCAGATTGATGAAGATATTCGTCAGCACCGTGCTGACATTATCATGGAACAGCAGATGGAAATCAGTGCGGAATATAATCAGGAACAACTGGGCAAGATAAAAACAGCCGTTGTCGAAGGGTTCGACAAGTGGGCAGAATGTTATTTCGGCAGAACCGAAGCCGATGCCCCTGATATTGACGGAAAAATCTTTTTCAGTTCCGAAGAAAAGCTCGAAGCCGGTCAGTATGTCAAGGTCAGAATTACCGATACGCTCGATTATGATTTGTTAGGGGAGGTTATATCTGATGAATCTGCCGAATAAACTGACATTGATGAGAATCATTCTTGTGCCGTTCTTTATGCTGTTCTTATACTGGGAGATTCCGTATCATTATACAATTGCACTGGTAATTTTCGCCGCCGCTTCAATTACAGATGCGCTTGATGGGAAAATTGCAAGAAAATATAATCTGATTACAACATTCGGAAAGTTCGCTGACCCCTTAGCCGATAAAATTCTTGTCTTAGCGGCTTTTGCCTGTCTTGCAGATGTGACAAGAGACAATCATATTATCAATGGTGTTGTGGTGACGATTATCGCCGCCCGTGAATTTATGGTGTCTGGTCTGCGCCTTGTCACGGCAGAAAAAGGCGTTGTTGTCGCCGCCGGAATCTGGGGGAAACTGAAAACAGCTTTCACAATGGTGACAATTGTCTTGATTTTAATCTGTTTGGCTGGTTTTTCAGATTTTCATGCATTGCCTTTAACTCCCGTCAGTGCTATGATTCTTTCCGGCCTCGTATGGATTTCCGTTTTGTTGACAGTTATCTCCGGCGGAATCTATCTCAAAGGCTATGCAAAGTATATCGACATGAAATAATCACAAAAATGTGAAAAAAATGACCGCTTCTGCGGTCTTTTTTCTTAAATTCTGCGGAAACTATTGACAGTCCCTTAACAGTTTGCTATAATTATAAACAGATACTTTTTATCTGTTAATAAATTCACGAAAGAGAGATTTGGATTTATGAAATTTACTGCTGTCATTATGGCAGGCGGTGTCGGCGAACGATTCTGGCCGAAAAGCCGTCAGAACTGCCCGAAACAGTTCCTTTCACTCACATCTGATGGGGAAACCATGATTCAGAAAACAGTCAAGAGACTGAAACCGCTGGTTTCTCTGCAAGATATTTATATCATTACCAATGCGCACTATCTGCCGTTGATTCATGAACAGCTTCCGGATTTGCCTAAGGAAAATATCATTGCTGAACCATGTCCCAGAAATACTGCTCCGGCTATCGGGCTGGCATCTTCGCTGATTGCAAAGAAATATGAGGATGCGCTGATGTTCTTCCTGCCATCTGACCATTTGATTCATCATGAACAGAATTATATTGACACACTGAAAAAAGCTTCTGATACGGCTTTGCAGGATAAGAATTTAGTCACTATCGGCATTACACCGACTTATCCCGAAACAGGCTACGGCTATATCAAGTATGATAAAAATCAGATGCAGGATAATGCTTATGCTGTAGAATGCTTTGTTGAAAAGCCTGACCTGAAAACGGCAGAAGCTTATCTCCAGTCCGGAAATTATCTCTGGAACAGCGGTATGTTTATCTGGAAAGCTTCAAGCATTCTGCATAACATTGAAAAATATATGCCGGAACTGTATCAGGGCTTGCAGACAATTACAGATGCCTACGGCACACGGGATTTTGAATTCATCCTAAGTGAGAAATTTCCGGAACTGCCTTCGGAATCCATTGATTTCGGTGTTATGGAGAAAGCAGAACATATTTTCACGATTCCGGGCGATTTCGGCTGGGATGATGTCGGAAGCTGGCTGGCTCTGGAACGCATCAATAAAACTGACGAAAATCATAATATACTTGACGGAGATGTACTTAGTATCGACAGCAAAAACTGCACTGTCACCGGCGGAGGCAGAACTATCGCTGTGCTGGGCGTGCAGGATTTAGTCATTGTCGATACAGAAGATGCATTGCTCATCTGCCATAAAAATCAGACGCAGGATATTAAAAAAATCCTTGCAGAACTCAAAGCAGAACATAAGTCTGAATTATTATAATAAACAAGTGAGGTTATTTATCATGAAACATGCATTAATTACAGGCATTACCGGACAGGACGGCTCTTATCTGGCTGAACTCCTGCTCGAAAAAGGTTACGAGGTTTACGGCATCTGGAGAAGAAAAGCAAATGTCGATTACGGCAATATTGAGCATATTAAAGAGAAACTGCATCTGATTTATGCAGATATGACCGACCCCGTTTCCCTGATTACAGCCATGAAAATTTCTCAGGCGGATGAGGTCTATAATCTGGCAGCACAGTCTTTTGTAGCATCAAGCTGGAGCACTCCGCTGAATACTGCCGAAACAGATGCAATCGGTGTGACAAATCTGCTGGAAGCTATCCGCATTGTCAAGCCAGAAGCAAGATTCTATCAGGCTTCTACTTCCGAAATGTTCGGCTTGGTACAGGAAATGCCCCAGACTGAAAAAACACCGTTCTATCCCAGAAGTCCCTATGGCGTTGCCAAACTCTACGGCCACTGGATTACCAAAAATTACAGAGAAAGCTATGATTTATATGCATGTTCCGGCATTCTGTTCAATCACGAATCCGAACGCAGAGGTCTGGAATTTGTAACAAGAAAAATTTCCAGAGCTGTCGCAAGAATTAAGTTCGGCGTTCAGGACTGCGTAGAACTTGGCAATCTGGATTCTAAAAGAGACTGGGGACATTCCAAAGATTATGTCAAGGCCATGTGGCTGATGTTACAGCAGGATACGCCGGATGATTATGTTATCGCCACAAACGAAACCAGAACTGTCCGTGAATTCGCCGAAACAGCATTCAGATGCGCCGGCATCGAAATCGAATGGGAAGGCGAAGGCGTGAACGAAATCGGTAAGAATAAAGCCAACGGCCAGACTGTTGTAAAAATCAATAAAGAATTCTTCCGTCCGGCAGAAGTGGATGTTCTGCTCGGCAATCCGGCAAAGGCAGAAGAAAAACTCGGCTGGAAACGTGAAATTGACTTTCAGGAACTCGTCAGCCGTATGGTTGCCAATGACCTGAAACTTGTCGAAGCCGAAATCAAGTGAATATTGCGTTTGATGCCCTGCCCCTGCTCGGAAAGAAAACCGGAATCGGATTCTGCGAAGCCGGACAGGTCAGGGCAATAACCCGACTGCATCCCGAACATCAGTATATGCTGAATTATTTTGCAGTCAAGAATCTGGAAGAAAAAAAACAAGAACTGCAACCCTATCTGGACGGGCATGTCAGCATGAAACATGCGTTCTGTCCGCCTTACGGCTACCGGCTTGTTTCAGGATTTGTTCCTGTTCCGTATTCGCTGTTTTTCGGAAAAAATAGTCAGATTACACATTTTTTTAATTATATCGTTCCGCCGGGCGTTTCCGGAAAAACAGTCGTCACCGTGCATGATATGGTATATAAAGCCTATCCCGAAACCGTCCGCACCAGAACCAGACAGATGCTCGATTGGGGACTGGTCAAATCTATGACAAGAGCTGACAGAATTGTAACAGATTCGGAATTTTCCAAGTCTGAAATTATAAAATATTATCCGGAATTTGCTTCTAAAATACGGGTAGTGCCCTGCGGTGTCGATTCTGAAAAATTCCATCCCGTTCATGACGAAACTGCTTTCCGGAAGATACAGAAAAGGTATCAGCTTCCGGATTCTTATTTTCTCTATCTTGGAACACTCGAACCACGGAAAAATCTGGAACATCTGATTTCTGCATACGCAGAATTCGCAAAACTGCATCAGCATCCCGCAAAGCTTGTGCTTGCCGGCGCAAAAGGCTGGCTGTATGACAGCATTTTTCAGCAGGTGCACCGTCTGCATCTCGAACAGCAGGTGATTTTTACAGAATATATTCAGGAACAGGATTTGTGTACTCTCATGAGCTATGCACTGGCATTTGTCTTCCCGTCAATTTATGAAGGCTTCGGAATGCCTCCGCTGGAAGCAATGGCCTGCGGAACACCCGTTCTTGTTTCGGATTCTGCTTCTCTGCCCGAAGTCACCGGAACAGATGCCGTCATCGTCAAGCCGGACTGCATTCCGGATATGACAAATGGTCTGAACAGACTCTTTACAGAGGAGAATCTCAGAAAAACACTCAGCCGGAAAGGACTTGCACGGGCAAAATCATTTTCATGGGAAAAAAGCGCAGAATTGTTATATCAAGTTTATCAGGAACTTCTGCCGGAGGAATAAAACATGTTTCGTATTCTGGAAGTGAATAAATTCTATCCCCCCCATATCGGCGGAATTGAAACCGTTGTTGCACAGAGAGCGAAGCATCTCTCAAAATTTCCCGATACCGAAGTCAAAGTACTTGTCTGTCAGGAAAAAGGCAGAGGAAAAACCGAAATGATAAACGGGGTGGAAGTTATCCGGTGCGGAAGCGCAGGAACTTATTTTTCCTGTCCGGTTTCAGTATCATTTTTCCGAAAATTTCAGGAATTGTCACAGTGGGCCGATGTTATCGAATTTCATACTCCATTTCCCCTTGAAGATGTCGCCTGCCTGCTCTCCGGCTGTAAGTGCCGTGTCGTGATTTCATGGCACAGTGATGTCATCCGTCAGAAAAAACTGTTGTTTTTCTATCAGCCGATTCTGAAAAAATTTCTCCGGAGAGCAGACTGTATTATCACCGCTACACAGGGACATATTGACAGTTCTGCTTTTCTGCCGGAATTCCGCAAAAAATGCAGAGTCATTCCCTATCCGGTCGAAGATACCGAAATACTGCATACTTCCCCTGTACTGACACAAAAACTCCAGAATCCAGAACATGTCAAATTACTGTTTGTCGGCAGACTGGTCTATTATAAAGGCGTGGATGTCCTGATTCGGGCATTTCGTCAGGTCAAGGGATGTGAACTTTTTCTCTGCGGAACAGGTGTGCTCGAATCAGAATTACGGGAGCTTGCCGGTAATCTTCCCGTGCATTTCCTTGGAAATCTTTCCGATTCGGATTTGAAATCAGCATTCAGTGACTGCGATATTTTTATTCTTCCCTCTGTAGAAAATTCTGAAGCGTTCGGCATCGTTCAGCAGGAAGCCATGACCGCCGGAAAACCTGTCATCAATACAAGTTTGCCCACCGGTGTGCCGTATGTCAGCCTGCATCAAAAAACAGGCCTAACTGTACCTCCGCATGATGTACAGGCCCTTGCTGATGCTATCCGGAAACTTGCCGATTCTCCCGAACTTCGCAGAAAATACGGCGAAAATGCCCGAAAAAGAGCTTTAGCACTCTATCAGTGCGATGAAATTATGAAAGAAATCTGGCATGTGCTCAGAAATGACTAAAATTTAAAAAAGTGAGGTGTTTCGCTTGGATGCACTCGTTATCGGCGCAGGCGGTTTTGTCGGCAGTTACCTGATTCAGGAACTCAATCAGAAATCACTGCATATCGGGGCGACTGTTCTGCCCCGTGAACATGTCCGTGCAGGAAACTGTGATGTCTTTACACTCGATATTATGCAGGAATCTGAAATCCGGAATCTGCTCCGGACGCATCGGCCAAAATATATTTATCATCTTGCTGCGCAGAGTTCTGTTGCGAATTCTTGGAAAAATCCCGAACTTACAATTGATGTGAATATCAAGGGCGTTCTGCATCTGCTGGAAGCTGTCCGCACTATAGAGGAATATTATCCCAGAATCCTGCTTGTCGGTTCTGGTGAAGAATATGGCTACCTGAAAAACGGTATCTGTCCGGTGAATGAAGAAACAGCTCTCCATCCCGGAAATCCCTATGCGGTGACAAAAGCTTGTCAGAATATGCTAGGCACGGTCTATGCCAAAGCCTATGGCATGGGTATTGTCATGGTCAGAGCGTTTAATCATATCGGAATCGGACAGTCTCCGACATTTGTTGCATCGGATTTTGCTTTGCAAATTGCCGAAATCGAAGCCGGATTCCGTGCCCCCGTGATACAGGTCGGCAATCTTTCCGCAAAACGTGACTTTTCTGATGTGCGTGATGTTGTCCGTGCCTATGTTATGCTCATGGAAAAAGGCTGTTCCGGTGAAACCTATAATGTCGGAAGCGGTCATGCTGTTGCAATTCAGGAATTATTAGATATTCTGCTGGAATTAAGCTCTGAATCTATCGTAATTGAACAGAATCCTGACAGAATGCGCCCTTCAGATGTGCCTGTCATTGAAGCGGATATTTCTAAACTTCGTCAAGATACCGGCTGGAAACCGGAATATTCTTTACAGGAAACACTGGAAACCATGTTGAATTATAACCGGAAAAGCTTTGGTTTGCTCTGAAAAAATCAGAATAAAAATTTTAATCTGTTTGTGCATCATTCAGGCTTTCCGGCGAATACTAACAAAAGAATTGATGACTTCAGCAGAGGCTTCATCCCATCTCTGCGTGAAATCGTCTGTTATGCGTTTTAAGGATATTAAGAAGCACCATCAAAAAAATTGATGGTGCTTTTTATTCTTTTTAGAATTTTCTCTAAATCAGACCTTTGATTGATTTATTCTATTTTTTCAAACAATAAAGTGTATCACCAGACTGACGTCTTTAATTAATCGTCAATAAGTCGGTTCATTAATTCATTAAACTGACTGTCAGTTAATGTGATAGATTGGTTAGCCATGATATTAGAATTACTCGGAGCTACTACAAGCGTTCCATTACCAGAGTGCCCTTGTCTACTGCCAAACATCTCATACAACTTATCAATTCTAGCTTCAATCTTATCCAGTCTGGCGTTAATATTTGCATCATTATTTGCTGAAGCCGGAAATGAGCCTGCATTGAAATTAGATTTCGGAGCAGAACGGTATTTGGCTTTTTCTTGTTCATAAATATGCTCAAGTCTCGCTTGTTCTCTAGCGTAATAATCCCTATTACTTTTACACATATCGTCAAAATCTTTACCATTCATCGTAAACCACCTCTATAGCCTTTCTAAGTTTCAGAAACCCGTTACGGGGTTGGGGCTGAGAAAACTATATAAAATACAGCTCTCTTGTTAAGTATTATATCATGCTTCTGCATAAATTTCAAGCCTGAATATAAAAAATTTCATCTGAAAATATTGAATGCTATTTTTTGTCATATTAAGCCCTTTTCTTTGATTTTTTGGAAAATCGCTCTGAAAGATAGGCTTGAACAGAGAAAACGGCAGATTCCCATTTCGGAAATCTGCCGTCTGAAAAGTAATGCAATTTTCTTTTATCGGCGGGAAAGCGCATTTACTGATTGTTTCCATACAGCAAAGCTCGTTTCATAAGAATTATGAAATTTTATTAATATTCCACATCTGTGTGCTGTTGTTTGAAGAATATGTGTAACTCCAGACATTTGAGTTAACCTTCGGAGCAGAACCATAGGCATCGAGTGCAATGGAGGAGTTCGCCGCTGAAAGAATGCTGAAACTGCCGTCACTGTTTTTCTTGAGAATGAATTCTTGCGTTGTATCATTTTGCACGAACGTATACAAATTAGCATTTGTTTTCGATTTAATCGAATCCGCAGCCAGATTTAAGACCATGCTGGGAGTGCTCTTTAAGCTGAAATACCATGCATTGGTACTTGAATTGTATTTTGCAATCCATTGTGTTTTGGTGTTGCTCAATAAAACATTCGTTCCTTTTTTGGAGGCATTGCCATCAGTAGAAAGATAAATATTTTTGCCTTTCAAATTAATTGTGTAAATTCCATTGTTTGTGAGCATATCTTTCTGACTGTTATTTTGCTTTAAAGCATAAGTATAGATATATCCCTGCAAATGGTAGCCATAGCTCTTACTGCAATAAGTTTTCGGGTTAATAGTCTTATACTCAAAGTACTTTCCGCCGTAACTGCTCTCAGAAATAGCTATCTTGTCGTTACTGAATACCTTTTCGACTACCGCTACATGTCCGAGTGTGCCTTTGGCGTTCGACCAGCAGACGACTGCGCCAACAGCAGGAGTGCTACTACTGTGCTGGTATCTGGTGTCTTTTGAATACCAGTTCTGCGCATTAGCAACAGGCAAGCCGGAAGATTTTCCGAGAATTTCGCTGATTCTTCCGTATGCATAAGCGGTACAGTTAGGCATTCCGTATTTAGGATAGTAAGGATTTTCAGCAGTTCTGTACCATTTGCTGCCAACGGCAGGAGCAGTAGTTCTGGGCTGAAAGCTTACTGCTTCTGCGGTAATGCTGAAAATATTTTCAGTAGCAGTGTTTACCTGCGGAATGAAGGCTGCTGTATTTGTGGTCATAATAGCCATAACCATAGCGGCGGATGCAATCGCTCTTGTAATAATTCTTTTTGCTTTCATACTAAATTCTCCTTTTTTAAGAATTAACTAAAATAATTGTTGATAAATTTTTGTTGTAACACTCTCTATTGTCACTCTGTCCGTTACAAAATGCCAGATGTTTTTTTCATCAACTTGATAAATCTTGACGGACGGATAAGGAGTGTTCAGCTCCAGCGTTTCCAGATACAGTGTATGCTTCAGAATAACTGAGCCTATAATTTTCAGGTTTTTGCCTTTTTTAGGATTTTCTTTTTAACTTCATTAGTCATCACCTCGTTTTCTTTGCTGTAACTATATGATAAACCGGATGACTGACAATTTCAAGAGGATTTAGTTCACCAAAAAGTTCACCTGATGTGAACTCTGTCGGATACGGTCAAAAAAGTACCGGCTGGAAAGCCGGTACTTTGGATTCAGGATTGCTTTTTCAGCAGTTTCTGAAATTTCTGATAGCGGGAATCAGACTGAATTTTTTCGAGAATCGCCAGAAGATGCGGATTTGCAAGCTGATTCTTATAAAGAATCTGAATAAAGTTTTCTACATCAGCAAGATAGTAATATACATCTGTAGCATCAAAAGCTGATGCCTGACCAATTTGTGCAAGCTGAACTGTAATGCAGTTCTTCAAAGCGGAATAAAGCTTTTCTCCTTTGTCAGTGAGTCTATCCGTGACTGCCCCGCCATAGTTTTCGATATAGAATATGCGGGAACTTTCCGGAATCAGGTTCTGCCGGAGGAACTTTGACAGCCGTACAACCATAGAAAGGCTGTTATTCGGCATTGTTTCCAGCAGATAAAGCGCATAAACTGTATTTTCCTGCGATACGATGCCTTTATTGATTTTTGTCAGAATCTGAATGCCTTCCAGCACTTTTAGGAAATCATCTTTCTGACCGCTGATTCTGTTAAGTACTACTTCACAGAATACGAGTGTTGTTTTATCCGGCAGTTGATAGTCCGAGTTTAGAAACGGATTTCCGGAAGCATCTACAAGAAGATACCCTTTCAGGCACAGAGCAGCAAGCTGTCGGGAAGTATAGACAAGTTCTGTTCCGTTGAGCCGATAAATCCCAGAAGTCATGGCTTTTACGGCTTCATAGTATGTGGAAAAGGCATCTGTAAGGCTGTAGAGTTCTGATTTTTTTTCAAGAAGCATCTGGTTCGGAGATGCCTGCATACATCCCAGAAGATTGGCTGACAGATTCAGCATTTTGTTTTCCAGAAGCATTTTATAAGCAATATCGAAATTTTCCATTCCATTGAAAGCGAGTTTTGCTTTTGCCATTTCATGCAGAACAAGCCGATAAGCAAGCATTCCTTCTCCGGAATTGCTTTTTTCAAATTCGCAGAGGGCTAAATCGTTCATTGCAAAAGCATAAAGTTTTTCACAGGTCTGATAATCATGATGTTCTCTGCGGAGGCATTCCATAAGGGCGGAAAGGGTTTTGCCGTAGTGGATGCACGTTGTCTGGCTGAGTGCGTTTAGATTGATTTCTTTTGCTAATTCCATCATAAATTCTGCAAAATCATAGGAAAGCGCATACATCTCATCATAGAAGTGCAGACGAAAATGGTCATACAGTTCAAATGCAGTATAGAGGATATGAATATTACTTTCGATTCTGTGCAAATTAGTTCGATAGTTATCTGAAAAATTTATTTTTTTCTGCACGGGGAAAGCACTGGAAAAAGATTCGGGGATTTTTCGGGAGATACCTGACTGTTCTGCAATCACATTCTGTATTCTTTCAAGGAGGTTGAAAGTTGGCATAAAAAGACCATTTTTCAGGGAGTTACTAATAATTACCGGCTTTGTGCGGATATATGCGAGATAATTCAGGACAAAGAATTCGCAGGCGAACTCTCTCCAGTCCTGATGAATAAATTCAAGATATTCTTCTTCATCGGCCTGCGCTTTGGTACAGCGAAACAGGCCGGAAGATTTCAGCATGGAAATCATTATTTTCACGTTCAGACTGCTGAAACTGACTATTTCATACATATTCTGCTGATTGACTATTTCCAGCAAATAGGACTTGTCCTGTTCGCTGTTAATCTCCTCTGCCAAAGCGCAGACTTCAGAAACAGACATCACCACAGTGCGGAAGCTTTCCATGCGGTGCGCCAGCAGAGGAATAAAGCAAAGATACATCACGCTGTAAGTTTCGGGGGTGAGAAGATTCTTGGACTCTATAGAATGCCGGAGCAGTTCAAGATAATAAAGTTTCAAAAAGCTGTAGGGATTTTCATTTTCAGGGAGTTGTCCGGCTTTTTCAAGCTTCGCATACAGACAATAGTACATCGGAATGCGGATTTTTTCAGCCAGACCGGAATTTTGAATCTGTTTCATTTTGCGGGAAATTTCTTTCTGTTGTTCGCTTATGAGCCCGATTTCAAAAACAAGCATTTGGGTATTGGGGAGCGCAGATTTTTCCTGCTCTGTTCTGGAAGTTAGAATCACGGTACAGTTTTTACTGGCACACAGGTCCTGAATTTCCTGCAAAATTCTGTGAATCAAAGTCGCATTGGTATTGGTTTTTTGTTCCAGAAGTTCATTCAGACCGTCCAGAAGCCATACGGAACACATCTGCGGACTGCATTTTTTAATCTGTTCAAGCTGAAATAGATAAGAATTATATGTATCGTCGTGAAGTATGCCACCGTTCAGGGGGATATCTTCTGCAAGCTTATTTTCAGCAATCGGATGTGAAAGTGAATATTTCAGCAGATAAGAGAGCGATACTGCATATACATACCGTATAGAATGATTCTGTGCCAGCATGAACAGATGCTTTAACAGCTCTGTTTTTCCGATACCACCCTGTCCTGTAATCAGTTTTGTTCGGGAATCTTTCAGAAAATAGGAAAACAATTCTGCTTCGGACGTATTTTGAAAGCGTGCTTTCAACTGGGAACAAGTCACTGGCTGCGGATAATATGCCTTTGATAACTGAAAGTCGGCAGATTCCCCTTTCCATTTGACTGCATAATCCGGATTCAAGCAATATCCTTTAGAGACAAAAAGGTTGATTCTGCATTTGCGGAACACATTTTCAAGAATATTGAGTTTCAGATTTGACAGCACATTTGCCTTGATTTCATATCCGCAGAATTCAGAATAATCCTTTCTTGTAAATTTGCTTCTGCCTTCGCTGAATTCCTGAAGTACATAGCTGATAAATTCCTGCTCAGTAGGTGCAGTAATGGGGAAGGCATTTTTATCTTTGGTCAGTACATGTTTATTTTCATCGTATATTGCAATCTCTTTCTGCATGTCATTAATTTCATAAATATAGTACATAGTTTTTGGCTATCCTTTCTAAAAATCAAAAGTCGTCAATTTCACTAATTTTTCGTTCTTATGCATGACATATCCAAAACTTGTATGCTTTGTTTGGCATTTTTCACTGCCTTTCCGATTTTTGTTTTTATTATCTCATATTTTCGAGCTTTTGTCAAGAGAAAAAAGAGTTCCTGTATATGTTCAAGAAATGTTGTCAAAGAAAAATCAGTCTCCCTCTTGCAAGAGTAATAGGAAAGCAGTTCACGCATCTGCTGACTTTATTGTTTCAATGATAGACATCCAGAGTACACATACATTCTTCTATATATTCTCTGTAATTATTGGTTATGGCCTGAATGAAAATTATGTGAAATTTCAAATTAAATCCAGAAAGTATAATTTCAAAAATCCGGCAAATACTAACAAAGCAGTCAGGTTATTTTAAAATTATCTGAATTTTTTATTGTAAGGAGTGGAAAATTATGAAAGCAACAGGGATTGTCAGAAGAATTGATGACCTCGGCAGAGTCGTCATTCCGAAAGAAATCCGCCGGACAATGCGCATTCATGAGGGCGACCCGTCATTGACATCATTGACACCTGATATGCGTTTCTATAACGCCATCCGTGATATCGCCGAAAGACTGAATATTCCTATCTCTACATGAAAATATCCGGCACATGCTCCGAAATGAGGGTGTGCCGGATTGATTTGTCATATCAGGACTGCGAATCCATCAACTTATCATAGAAGGAATCACGATTGCCATAATAATCTAACAATACAAAAAGCGATGTGTTCAGAACACTGATAACTTTTGACTGCTGTGCCAGTTTTTGCTGCTTTGCAGCAATCAGTTTCTGCTCTGATTCATCAAGATATTTATCATAAGGCAGAGCAAAATCGGCTGATTCTCCGGACAGTACACTTAATTTCAGGACATTCAAGCATATCAGGTCAGAAAAATCCTGCTTTTCATACCGCTCAATCTGCCGACCGGCTAATTTTTTCTGATTCGCCAGAGATTTAAACTTTGCCATTTTATCGATGTCGACCTGTGCGGTCAGAAACGCTTCATCAAAGAATTTATTACAATATCTGTAGGATTCCATCATCGGATAATTGATATACAGTCTGCCAATTGATGGGTCAGTTTCATCTGTGAAATAAGCAGTCATTTCTATCAGCTTTGAAAAGTTTTCATCAGTCAGATTTGAAATATCAGTTTCTTTTCCTCTTTGAGAGGGAGGTTTGTTCTGCAAGTCGCTGTCGAATATCAAATAAGTATATGTAAACTTTTGGTTTAGCATATTCTTTTCTGATTCTGACGGAACAAGTTCCCGAAGTACATCTTTCACATCACATTCAAACTGATATTCTTTCATTTTCTGGTATAATGAATACAAGTTTGTGCTGACCGGAAATATCTCTGCATTGATACCGAATACTTCTGTTATTCTATGAAAGAACTTATATTCTGTATTTTCTCCCTCTACAATCAGAAGGATTTTAATTTCAGATTTCTGTAAATGCTCCATTGATATACATCTTCTCCAAGTTATGTGCTTCACGGATTTCACGCTCTGTTGCATGGTACAGGCTGGAAATTTTATTTTCAGTCATCAGGAAACAGCAGTCGGGGCGAGTCAGTTTATTCTGCATTAGATAGGTGTTATGAGAAGTCAGAACAGACTGAAAGGATGTCGCTTCATTCAATAGCTGAACAATCAGTTCAGCCGATTCATAATGAAAGAAAGCATCAAATTCATCAATAAACAGGAATGAAATCTTACTGAAAGAAGAAATACTCCAGTAGAAGAATAACAGCAATGTCTTTGTTCCCGTAGATGCAAGCGACATGAATGGAGCAGTTACTGTTCCATTCTGATATACTACCATTAACTGATGCTGTCCATTGACAGACTCAAATTTCAGTGTGTAATCTATTCCGTTTTTTCTGAGAAAAGATTCAAATTCATGAATTTTTCCGCTTTGATACAGCGATTCTTCCAGAAAATTGATTCCATTGGTAAATCCTGCATAAGCATTTCCCTCGGACAGACTTCTGTACCAGAGCATATTTTCACAGAACTGCATCATTTTTGTCAGGGGCGGAAAAGCGTTTGTCGGCGTATTTCTGTAGATATACTTCAGAACAGACAGTTTGTTGTCAACAAGTTCAATCTGAAGATTTCCCTGTATTTCAGGAGCAATATAATTATTCCGGGTATCGAAATAATCGTAGTTCAGCATTATTTTTCCGTTGACTGTCAGTTTTTCACAAAGCAGATAGTTACGGTTCATTTTTTCATATTCATACTCTATTTCATCATTCGCAAAGCGGAAACAGTACTGGAATCTGACTGGCTTATCCAGATGATTCAGATTCTGATAAAGCTGTACATACAGAGCCGGAAACTGTTCTTTATCCGTCAGATGAGAAATAATATCCAGAACCGCAATTCCGAGAGAGGTCTTGCCGATACCATTTTTTCCGTATACAATCGCCTTATTGACGATGCCATTATTGACAAGATGCTTATTAAAGCCATAATCTCTGGCTGATAAGTCAAATATCAGCGGTTCAGAAAAACCTTTGAAATTCTCTACTTCAAATCTTTTCAGCAATTGCTTCACAACCTTTCAGTGTTCTTATTGATATTATAACCAATTTTTCTGTAAAAGTCAATCGATTCCGTAAAAAAATTACGGATTTGTAAAAGAAATACGGCTATATTTAAATTATAAATATATTGCTAAAGGGTGACAAATCATGTCAAATTAAGAAATAGATATATTTTTGATTGACAAATTTGCTTTTTGGTAGTATAATAAAAAGAAGATCGGTAAAGGCAATACCGTATTTTTCGCCTCAGCTAATAAACCGAGAATTGAAAGACATTGTGTCATTGTAAAGATATGGGAAATTGTTGAAAATATATAATATTTCATGAATATTAATCTAGCACCACATCATACTATTATAAAGTAGTTTATGATGAGGTGAAATGAATGGAGAGTAGTAAAGTGAAAATCTTAGAATTGAAGATTGAAAGGCTACACGATT
>JAFRMZ010000264.1 GCA_017430465.1 Oscillospiraceae bacterium | reverse complement strand
TGTTCTGATTGACGGCAATATCAAAGTTGACCAGTCTGTTCTGAACGGCGAATCCGAAGAAGCCAAGAAAGAACCTGTTGAAGAAGTAACCGAAGAAGCAGGCGCAAGCCGTGACTTCTTACATCCGAACAAAGTATTCAGAGGTGCTGTAGTATGCTCCGGCAACTCTGTGATGCAGACGACTACTGTCGGAGACAAGACTATTTACGGCGAAATCGCAAAGGAACTCCAGACAGATGAGGACAGAGAAACTCCGCTGAAATTAAAGCTCGGCAAACTGGCTAATCAAATCAGCGTGTTCGGCTATGTCGGCGGTGCAGCTATTGCGATTGCCTTTATGATTCAGTGTATTATAAAAGCCGGAAGTTTTGGAGCTTATCTTGCAGGCGGTACACAGATTCTGGTTGATTTGGTAGATGCTATTATCTTAGCCGTTATTATTATCGTTATGGCTGTTCCGGAAGGTCTGCCCCTGATGATTGCTATCGTATCAGCGCAGAACATGGGCAAAATGCTGAAAGAAAACGTACTTGTCAGAAAGATTTCCGGTATTGAAACTGCCGGAAGTCTGAATCTGCTTATGAGTGATAAAACTGGTACTATCACCAAAGGCCAGCTTGAAGTTGTCAATTATACTGACGGCGCAGGCAATGCCTTTGACAGTTATAATTCCATCGGCGAAGCACAGGCACTTCTGATGAGAGCAAGCATTTTCAATAACACAAGTGCTGTTATCTCCGGACAGGGCGCACAGCGTCAGGCTGTCGGCGGTAACATGACAGAACGTGCGTTGCTGAATTTTGTTAAAGACGTTGAAAATAATGATAACATCAAGCTTATTGACAGTGTACCGTTCAATAGTACTAACAAATTCTCCCTTGCACAGGTAGAAGGCGCAGTTACTGGTACTTTAATCAAGGGTGCACCTGAAAAAATCATCGACAAGTGCAAATACTACTATGATGCCAACGGTCAGAAACAGCCGTTCGATGCAAAAATCATGACAGCTAAGATTGATGAACTGGCTGTCCGTGCCATCCGTGTACTGGCATTCGCTATCAGTGACGGCGGTATCACACAGGAAGGTCTTCCGGCTGGTGAATGGACACTTGTCGGCATTACCGGTATCCGTGATGATGTCCGTCCGGAATCTATCGAAGCTATCGCACAGGTACAGAAAGCCGGTGTTCAGGTTATCATGATTACTGGTGACAGAAAAGAAACTGCCGTTGCTATTGCCAAAGAAGCAGGCATCATCCGTGCAGAAGATGATGTTCGTCTGACTTCTGATGAACTTAATGCTCTTACTGATGATGAAGTCAAGAAGATTATGCCGAAACTTCGTGTTGTAGCCCGTGCACTTCCTACAGACAAGAGCCGTCTTGTCAGAATTGCACAGGAACTTGATTTAGTAGTCGGCATGACTGGTGATGGTGTAAATGACTCTCCTGCCCTTAAGAAAGCTGATGTTGGCTTTGCCATGGGCGGTGGTACAGAAGTTGCAAAAGAAGCCAGCGAAATTGTTATTCTGGATGATAACTTCCTGTCTATCGAAAAGGCGATTCTGTTCGGACGTACTATTTTCAACAGTATCAGAAAATTCATTGTATTCCAGCTTACAATTAACGTATCTGCCGTACTGGTAAGCTTTATCTGTCCTTTGCTGGGCATTGACCATCCGCTTTCGATTACTCAGATTCTCTGGGTTAACCTTGTTATGGATACTCTTGCTGCACTTGCGTTCGGCGGTGAACCGGCTCTGAAAGAATATATGGACGAAAAGCCGAAACGCCGTGATGAACCGATTGTCAGCAAATATATGTGGTCTGAAATCATCACCGGAGCTGTCTGGTCATTCGGCCTCAGCATGGTTTTCATCCTGACTCAGTTCATGAAAGACTGGTTCAGACCTGACGTTGTTGTTTCTGAAACACAGACAAAATCTTATTTATTAACCGGCTATTTTGCATTCTTCATCCTGATTGCAGTTGCAAACGCTTTCAATGCAAGAACAGAAAAATTAAATCTCTTTGACCATATCACTGAAAACAAGGGCTTCCTGAAAGTTATGGGCGGTATCGCTCTGGTACAGGTTATCATGACTTATATCGGCGGTTCTGTTCTCAGATGCTACGGCATGAACGGCAAGGAATGGTTAATCGTGCTGATTTTTGCTCTGACCATCATTCCGGTTGACCTTATCAGAAAGGTAATTGTTGGCAACAAAAAAGCCGAATAATTCTGCATTCACCAGCATTATGCTGTGAAAAAATAATTCTATATACTAGGAGGTATATGACAAATGGCTGTAAGTTTGATGAAAGGTCAGAAAGTTGACCTTACAAAAGGAAATCCCGGACTTTCTAAACTGATTGTAGGTCTTGGCTGGGATGTCAACCACTATGACGGCGGTGCAGATTTTGACCTCGATGCTGCGGCATTCCTGCTGGATGCATCCGGAAAAGTCACCAGCGATGCGGATTTTGTATTCTATAACAATCTGAAGCACGCATCCGGTTCAGTAGAACACACCGGCGACAACCTCACCGGCGAAGGTGAAGGAGATGACGAAGTCATCAAGGTTGACCTGAGCAAAGTGCCTGCCAATATCAGCAAGATTGACTTTACTGTCACCATCTATGATGCAGAGACAAGATGCCAGAATTTTGGACAGGTCAGCAATGCTTATATTCATGTGCTGGATGAAACCAATGGTACTGAGCTGATTCGTTTCGACCTCGGCGAAGATTTCTCTGTAGAAACAGCCATTGTTGTCGGTGAACTGTACCGTCATAACGGCGAATGGAAATTCAATGCTATCGGAAGCGGTTTTGCCGGCGGTCTGTATGCACTGGGCAAGAATTTCGGTGTCAATGTATAATTAAATTTATTATATCAAAGGAGGATTTTTATTATGGTAAATCTGTCTAAAGGTCAGAAAGTTGACCTCACAAAAACAAACCCCGGTCTGACTAAAATTATGGTAGGTCTGGGATGGGACATCAACAAATATGACGGCGGTTCTGATTTTGACCTTGATGCTGCTGCATTTCTGCTTGGCGCAGACGGCAAGGCTGCTTCTGAAGCTGACTTTGTTTTCTATAATAACAAAGAACATGCCTCCGGCTCTGTTTCCCACATGGGCGATAATAAAACCGGCGCAGGTGACGGCGATGATGAAGTTATCAACATTGACCTGAATGCAGTTCCGGCTAACATCGACAAAATTGATTTTACAGTTACTATCTTTGAAGCTGATGCCAGAAACCAGAATTTTGGTCAGGTAAACAATGCCTATATCCGCATTCTGAATCAGGAAAACGGCGAAGAACTGATTCATTTCGACCTTGGCGAAGATTTCTCCATTGAAACTGCTGTTGTTGTTGCAGAACTCTACCGCCATAACGGCGAATGGAAATTCAATGCCATCGGTTCAGGATTTTCCGGCGGACTTGCAGCATTGTGCCGTAATTTCGGCTTAGATGCATAATCTGCCATGGCAGTCGAATTAAGAAAAGGACAGAAAGTCAATTTATCCAAAAATGCCGACAAACCGCTGGGAGAAATTCTGATTAATCTCAACTGGAGTCAGCCCCCTGCTAAAAAATTTCTGGGGCTGACCTTGCCGCAGCAGTCGATAGATTTGGACTTAGGCTGTCTTTATGAAATGAAAAACGGAAAAAAAGGCTGTGTACAGGCACTTGGCAAGATGTTCGGCAGTTTGCAGGGCTTTCCGTACATTGCGCTTGACGGTGACGACAGAAGCGGTGCAGCTTCTGACGGCGAAAACCTGCACATTAACGGTGCACATATTTCAGAATTCAAGCGGATTCTGATTTATACGTTCATCTACGAAGGCGCAGCCAACTGGCGGAGTGCTGATGGTGTTGTTACTGTCAAATGTCCCGGCAGTCAGGACCTGATTGTCCGTATGGATGAATACGGTTCTGCGCTCAAAATGTGTGCTATTGCCATGCTGGAAAACAGCAACAACGAGACATTTTCTGTAGAAAAGCTGGTACAGTTCTATGACGGTCATATAAAAATGGACAGAACTTTCAACTGGGGCATGAACTGGACTCCCGGCAGAAAAGATTGAGGTAATTTTAGTATGAGTGTAAATTTAGTAAAAGGCCAGAAAGTCAATTTGCAGAAAACGGATGGCGGTACTTTGAAAAAAGTGATTGTCGGACTTGGCTGGGATGAGGCACAGCCTCAGAAATCCGGCGGACTGCTGGGCAGTCTGTTCGGCACTGCCAAAACGCAGAATATCGACTGTGATGCTTCAGCATTTGTCTGCGCTGACGGAAAATTAATTTCCAATACAGATATTGTCTATTTTGGTCATCTGGAACACAGTTCCGGTGCAGTCAAGCATCTGGGCGATAACCTGACCGGCGCAGGCGCAGGCGATGACGAACAGATTATTGTAGATTTGCAGAGTGTTCCGCAGAATTATGACAAAATCATATTTGTTGTCAATATTTATCAGGCAAGGGAACGCAATCAGCATTTCGGCATGATTCAGAATGCTTTTATCCGCATTGTCGATGCTGATAATAATCAGGAACTCTGCCGTTATAATCTTTCTGATAATTACAGCGGTATGACGGCTATGATTTTCGGTGAAATCTATCGTCACAACGGACAGTGGAAATTCAATGCTGTCGGACAGGCAACGACAGACAATGATGTTAAATCTCTGGCAGGACGTTTTTGCTGAAACATCATCATTTAAATCACAGTAAGTAAAGCACAGATAAGAGGAATCCAGAGATTCCTCTTATTTTTTGGAGGTGTATCTTATCATGCAGAATGAAACCAATTCGAGACAGGCTCTTGAACTGCTGGAACAGAAGCTTGACCAGTTCAAAGGCCTGAAAGAAGTTAAACTTAATATTCACATGTTCATCCGGCTGATGCAGGTATGGAAAGACGAAACAGAACAGCATATTGATTATACGCCTGTTCCGCTGCATCTTATCTTTGCAGGCGAACCCGGCACGGGCAGAACGCAGGCTGCTGAAATCATGGGGGAAATTTATCATGTTCTGGGTTTTCTTTCCGAGGGTGAAACTATCCGACTTCATGCAGAAGAACTCGGGCAGGAATCTTCTGAAGAAATCCTTGCAAAGGCAGAGGGAAATCTTCTTCTGTTATCCCATCCCGACAAGCTGACTCCCGAAGGCGCAGAGATTCTGGAAACGATTCTGAATACACGTGCCAGCAATATGGCGGTAATTCTTCGGGGCACACATCAGGAGACAGAAGCTTTATTTGAAAAAATGCCTTCCCTGCGGATTCGTTTCAGCAAATATTTTGCATTTGCCGATTTTCAGGGAGAAGATTTTCAGGTAAAGCCTTCTTCTCCGAAATTTGAAATTTTTGATGTTTCCTCTCTTGCCGAGCAGGAAGAGCAGCTAGAAGCCCTTCAGGAATCCGAATTTCCTGTTCCGAAAAAACCACTTCCCCGAAAGCTGGATGCTTCTGCACGTACCGGCGCACTGCTCAAAGCCGGTGCAAG
>JAFRMZ010000263.1 GCA_017430465.1 Oscillospiraceae bacterium | reverse complement strand
GTATGGGGGCTTGTTGCGATTTCGATTTTATTTATATTTTTCAAAGGTGATAGCTGGAATAAAATTGAAAATCATAAAAATTTTGAAGTTATGATTATGTGCATTTTATATTTGGCAATTCAGGTTTTAGGGCAGTCTTTTGACGGTCTTGCAAGGATGGCAATGTATTTTGCACCATTTCAAATGCCTTTATTTGATGGAATTGTTAATAAATTAGAATGTAATACAAAAAAAGTTTTTATGATTTTAGGAAGTTGCTTTTTTGCTTTGTTGTTTTTACGCTCTGCTTCGTCGGAGCAGTATAAAAATTATTTGTTTTTTTGGCAATATGCAGAATATTAGACCTGTTGGCTAACTTCAAATAATGGCTTAGAGTCGTTAGCAAATAAAAGCTTCATTTTCACTTGAAAGGTGTGAGAAATTTGTCTGAGTTAATCAGTGTGGTAGTACCTATTTACAAAGTAGAAAAATATCTGCCAAACTGCATAGAAAGCATTCTGCAACAAACATATTGCAATCTTGAAATTATCCTTGTAGATGATGGTTCTCCGGATAACTGCGGAAAAATATGTGATGAGTATGCTAAGAAAGACGACAGAATTAGAGTGATTCATAAACCAAATGGTGGCCTATCGGATGCTCGAAACGCCGGAATTGATATTGCAACTGGAGAATATATCACCTTTATTGATAGTGATGATTTTATTTTACCTGATATGTTGAAAATTATGATGAACTTGTTACTGGAAGAAAAAGCAGATTTGGTTGAGTGCAGAAGATTACGCTGCAAAGAAAATGATACACTTAAATCTACTAAAGTTCTAGAAAGAAATATACAATTTGCTACTTATACTGGCAATGATAAGATGAAAGTATTTTTTCAGAAAGATGGTTCTGATACAACCGCATGGGGAAAAATTTATAAGACAAGCCTTTTTGAGAATATTAGGTATCCAAAAGGAAAAATTCACGAAGATGTCTTTACTACTTATCAATTGATACATAGGGCAGAAAAACTTGTATTAACTGAATATGCTGGTTATGTATACCGTGAAAACAGTAATAGTATCACAGGAGCGATTTTTTCAGAAAAAAAACTAGATGCCATAGAAGGGAAAATACAACAGGCGGATTTTATTGCAGAATATTATCCGGAATTAAAACAGTCAGCATATGCGAGTATCATTTATGCTTGTAATCAATGCTTGATTGGAATTTCACAAAGTGGATACAAAAAGAAAGAAACACTTGATTTCATTCAGGAAAATTATCGTAAATATGGGAAATATTACCTTAAAAGTAAAAAAGAAATTTATAAAAAAATTATCTGTTTATTAGCGATGGCAGATGTAAAGATTGCGAAACTGTTTCTTCAAGCATTAAAGAAAGGGTGTTAAATATGGACAAAGCTGAAAATCAAAAAATCCCTAAAATCATACATTACTGCTGGTTTGGAAGAAACCCTTTGCCAGAATTGGCACAGAAATGTATTGCAAGCTGGAAAAAATACTGTCCAGATTATGAGATTATTGAATGGAATGAAGATAACTTTGACATTAACTGCAATGCCTATGTCAAAGAAGCCTATGAAGCGAAAAAATGGGCATTTGTTTCTGATGTGGCAAGGCTGTATGCTTTAGTGAAGATGGGCGGTATCTATATGGATACGGATGTAGAAGTTCTCAAGTCATTGGACAGACTTCTGGAGTATGAAGCAGTATCAGGCTTTGAAAGTGAAACGACAATTCCTACCGGATTGATGGCATCCTGCAAAGGTCAGAAATTATTTAAAGAACTGCTCCATGAATATGATACCATTCATTTTAAGCGTTCCGACGGCAGTCTTGACTTAACTACCAATGTAACCAGAATTACCAATACTTGTCTGAAATATGGTTTTAAAGCAAATAATTCTTTGCAGACAGTCAATGGCTTTACGCTATTACCAAAGGATTATCTTTGCCCGAAAAATCATGAAACAAGAGAAATTCATCTTACTAAGAATACATTAGTGATTCATCATTTTGACGGTTCATGGCTGACTGAAGAAGATAAGTATTATGATAGCCTTAAAAATAAATATCAGAAGTTTCTTCCAAAACGACTAGCAAGCTATCTTGCAAAATATGTAAGCATTATTACATATCAGGGATTTGTACAGGGAAACAGAGTTTTAATTGGCTGGATAAAGCGTAAAAAGTAAGGGTTGATATGATGAAAAAAGTAGGTATCATGACATGGTTTCAGTATCATAATTACGGAACAGCATTACAGGTTACAGCCCTTTCTGAAACTGTTAGGAAGTTAGGCTATGAACCATTGGTAATTGATTACAGTGCCAAGAACAAACTTCCTGCTACACTTTATGATGAAAATTTATTCCACAAATACAAGAATAAAATCTATAAAAGAATCAGAATGCGTAATTTCATATCAGAAGAAAGAGAACAGAAATTTATTGATTTTTATCAGCAACATCTCACTTTTACAAAAAGATGCAGTCTCTTGTCAGAATTGGAAGATTTGAATCAGGAATTAGATGCTTTTATCTGTGGAAGTGACCAGATTTGGGCTCCAAGCTGTTTTGATTCTCATTACTTTCTGGATTTTGTATCTGATAATTATAAGAAAATTGCCTATGCACCAAGTGTGGGATTACCTGTTATTGCAGATAAAGATATTCAAAGGCAAATCAGAAAACTGACAAGGAATTTTGGCTTTCTTTCTACCAGAGAAGAAAGCGGTTCTGTGATGATTTCAAAATTAAGCGGAAGAAAAGTGGAAACTGTTCTTGACCCGACATTGCTATTGAATTCAAAGCAATGGCATGAAATTTCCGGCTATGTCGAAATTGATGAGAAAGTCCCTTATCTTCTTGTGTATATGTTAGGCAGAAATGAACAGCAATGGAAAAGAATCTATCAGATAGCAAAACAGAAAAATCTGCAAGTTAAAATTATTCCAGTGTTTTTATCTGATTTAAAGCGTGAAGGATGTCTGAAAAATTCAATTGGAGCTATAGAATTTCTTTCTTATATTAAAAATGCAGATTATATCTGCACGGATTCTTTTCACGGGATGGCATTTTCGATCAATTTTCATAAAGAATTTACTGTATTTGAGCGTTTCAAAGAAAAAGACAAGCTGAATCAGAATTCTAGAATTTATCATCTTCTGAAAAAGCTGAATCTGGAAAACAGGCTGTTCCACAGGCAGGAAGATATGAAAATGCTTTCAGACAAGATAGATTATATTCAGGTTGAGAAAATCCGTGAAATGCTGAAAAAAGAATCTTTGCATTATCTGAAAAATGCACTTGAATTGGCTACACAGCACCAAACTGATAAAAAAAAGCATATTCAGAGTGATTATTCTCTCTGCTGTGGATGTGGTGCATGTGAAGTTGTTTGTCCCTGTGATGCAATTCAGATAAAAATGAATCAGGATGGTTTTTATCAGGCTTCAATAGATAATCAGGTTTGTATCTCCTGCGGAAGATGTCGAAAAGTATGCCCCTATATTGTGAGAAACGACAATCAAGATATTGCTGATGCAAAATTATATGCTTTCAAAAGCAAATCTGCTGAGGTGTTATCAAAATCTTCCAGTGGAGGAGCTGCATTTCATATTGCTTCAATGTTAAGTGAGAAAGGCTATGCCGTGGCTGGCTGTACATTTGATGTATCTTCTCAAACAGCAAAGCATATTATCATTGCACCGCACCGCACAGAAACCCTGTCAAAATTACAAGGCAGTAAATATATGCAAAGCAACTTTTCCGAGATTACAGAACAGTTATATCGTTCTGATGTTCCGATTGTGATTTTCGGTACACCATGCCAAATTGCTGGGATGCGGAACTTGCTGAAAAATCGTGAAAATGTCCTGTTTGTAGATTTGATTTGTCATGGTGTGCCAAGCTATCACTTGTATGAAAAATATCAGGCATATCTGAAAGAAAAAGGTTTTGATACGGAAAATTTAACAATAAAATTTCGTGATAAGCAGTTCGGATGGCGAGAGAGATATATATACTCTGGTGATTTAAATCATTCTCAGTCTGTTTATCAGGATAAAGATATGTATTTTCTTGCTTTTGAACATGGATTCTGTTATTCGCATAGCTGCTATGAATGCCCTTACCGTGACAAAAGCTGTGCAGATATTCGGCTTGGTGATTACTGGGGAAAGCGTTTTGAAAAGGACAAAACTGGTGTCAGTGAAGTTGTTATCATGACGGAAAAAGGTGCAGAAATTATCAAAGAACTGCAAAACTCCGGTGTTGCTGCTGTTTCAGAACAAGATATTTTAGATTATATAACGGTTCAGCAAATGCAGAACGGACGTGAACCTGTGTTCTGGCACTCTTATGTTGCAAATCTTTCTAATCCTGACATGAAACTGGAAGATATAACACAATATTATATTATGCCATTCCAAAGAAGAAAGAAATTCCGTCAGGCGATTCTGAAAATGATAAGAAGGTGATATATTTCATCATGAGTAAATCTCAAAAAGCAAAAGACCTTTCTCTGAATACACTGCTGTTTACTGTCAGCAGTTTTGGAACGAAAATAATTTCTTTTCTGCTTGTTCCGCTGTATACCTATGTATTGAGTACAACAGATTATGGAAATCTTGACTTGGTAAATACGACTGTACAGCTATTGCTTCCACTTATGACCCTGAATATTCAGGATGCTGTGCTTCGGTTTTGCCTTGACAAAAAATATAATTTGCTGGAAGTCATGCATACCGGATTGAAAACAGCCGGAGTTGCAAGCATTGTTCTTGGTTTGGCATTGCTGATAGTTTATCAGATTCCCCTATTTCATTTGAATTTGACCTATTCCGTCTATTTATATCTTCTATTTATTACAAATATTTTGAATAATATTTTCTCCATGTATCTTAAAGCTGTCAATCGAGTGAAATTACTGGTAGTTTCTGGAATTGTGAATACGCTGATGACTTGTTTACTCAATCTTCTTTTGCTATTAGTATATAAAATGGGTGTAACAGGTTATTTGATTGCAAATATTTCAGGTACGGTTATTTCACTTTGTATCATGTGTATTGGAAGCGATATTTTGAAACCATTTCATGGAAACAAAACAGCAGGATTATTCAAGGAAATGAGTCAATATAGTCTTCCATTAGTTGCCAATTCCTTGGCGTGGTGGCTGAATAATGCAAGTGACCGCTATATTTTGGCATTCTTTTGTGGTGCGGATGCGAATGGTGTTTATTCCGTTGCATATAAAATCCCAACGATTCTTTCTACAATACAAGGGGTATTTTATAATGCATGGTCTATTTCTGCTATCACTGAATTTGATGAAGAAGATAAAGATGGATTTATGGGAAATGTCTATATGACATATAGCTGTATTTCCATATTAGGATGTTCAGGAATTATGCTGTTCAATATCTGGATTACCAGACTGCTGTATGCAAAGGATTTTTTCACGGCATGGCAGTATGTACCGCCGCTCTTGCTTGGAACGGTATTCAATGGCATTGCTTTATTTGAGGGCTGTATTTTTACAGCAGTCAAGAAAACCAAAGAGGTTTCATCAACCACAATATTAGGAGCGGTTGTTAATACAATCTTCAATTTTATTCTGATTCCGGCAATCGGTGCGTTGGGGGCGGCAATTGCTACCATGATTGGATATTTTTCAATCTGGTTTATCCGAACTTTACAGATGCATAAAATCATAAAACTGAAGGCAGACTGGAAGTCGCAGATTTTTGGCTATGCACTTCTGCTCGGACAGTGCATTATTGCACTGAATTTTCAACAGATTTATTGGCAGATTCCAATTGTGATATTAGTGATTCTTAGTCAGAAAAATTATTTATCACAGATATGGAATTTTGTATATAAAAAAATAAAGAGAAACAGAACAACTATATGAGGTGAGAAGTTTGAAAAAAATAATGTTGGTGTTCGGTACAAGACCAGAAGCTATCAAGATGTGTCCGCTTGTCAATGAATTGAAATCCAGAAAGAATATAAAAACAATCGTTTGTGTCACAGGTCAGCATAGGCAAATGCTTGACCAAGTATTAGGGGCATTTCATGTCATTCCAGACTATGACCTTTCCATCATGAAAGAAAAACAGACACTTTTTGATATTACGACGAATATTTTAAATCGTATCAGAGAGATTTTAGAAAAAGTCAAGCCTGATGTGGTTTTGGTACATGGAGATACTTCTACTACATTTGTAACAGCACTTGCCTGCTTTTATATGCAGATTCCCGTCGGTCATGTAGAAGCTGGTCTGCGTACATATAATATTTATAGTCCTTATCCGGAAGAATTCAACCGTCAGGCAGTCTCTATCATTGCAAAGTATCATTTTGCTCCAACAGAACTTGCAAAATCTAATCTTATCAAAGAAGGGAAAGACAAGAGTACAATCTATATTACGGGTAACACGGCAATTGATGCACTCAAAACAACAGTCCGAACAGACTATACAAATCCAGAATTAGAATGGACAGGAAACAGCCGATTGATTCTAATCACAGCACATCGCCGTGAGAATATCGGTCATCCTATGCACAGTATGTTCCGAGCAATCCGTCGGGTAATTGACGAACACTCAGATGTAAAAGCAATTTATCCAATTCACATGAATCCCGTAGTGCGGAAAGCGGCAGATGAGGAACTTCGTGGATGCGATAAAATTCATATCATAGAGCCGCTTGATGTTCTTGATTTTCATAATTTTTTGAATTACAGCTATCTGGTTTTGACGGATTCTGGCGGCATTCAGGAAGAAGCACCCTCGCTTGGAAAACCTGTACTTGTCATGCGAGATACAACTGAACGCCCTGAGGGCATTGAAGCAGGGACGCTTAAACTTGTTGGAACAGAGGAAAACATTATTTACAGTGAATTTACCAGACTTCTCGATAACAAACAGGCATATGATGCTATGGCACATGCAAGCAATCCTTATGGAGATGGTTATGCTTCAAAACGAATTGCTGATATTTTGGAGGCAGACTTATCATCATGAAAGAAAAAGATATGTCTATCAGTTTGATACGATTAATCGCATTCATAAGTATTATTACTTGTCACATTCTTCAATCACTTGGAAATGAATTGGCTTGGTGG